>NZ_JBHYIG010000181.1:0-20187 GCF_042740015.1 Streptomyces sp. NPDC059037 | reverse complement strand
GGGGCGCGGCGGGTACCCGGGCCGTGCCGCAGAGGTCCTCGGATCGGCGTCTGCCGGGTAGGCGCCGTTGCCGAGCGCGGGTCGTGGTCCGTCCTCGCGCAGTTCCCCGCGCCCCTCCGGGGCGCTCCTTACCGCCCCACCGCGTACCCCTGCATCCCCCGCGGATTCGCCGCCGCCGAGAGCACCCCGGTCCGCGGATCCCGCGCCACCGCGCACAGCCGCCCCTCCGACCAGGGCTCGCCGACCGTCACGTCGTGGCCGCGCCGGCGCAGCTCCTCGATGACCGCCTCGTCCATGCGGGACTCGACCGTGACGCTTCCCGGGCGCATGCCGCGCGGGTAGAAGGAGCCGGGGAAGCTGTCGTTGTGCCAGTTGGGGGCGTCGATGGCGCCCTGGAGGTCGAGGCCGCCGCGTACGGAATCGCGCAGCGCCACCGCAAGGAAGAAGTGCACCTGCCACTGGTCCTGCTGGTCGCCGCCCGGTGTGCCGAAGGCCATGACCGGTACGCCGTCCTTGAGTGCGAGGGACGGTGTCAGGGTGGTGCGCGGACGGCGGCCCGGCGTAAGGGAGTTGGGCAGGCCCGCCTCCAGCCACGCCATCTGGAGGCGGGTGCCGAGCGGGAAGCCCAGTTCGGGGACGACCGGGTTGGACTGCAGCCAGCCGCCGCTCGGCGTGGCCGCGACCATGTTGCCCCAGCGGTCGACGATGTCCAGGTGGCAGGTGTCGCCGCGGGTGGCGCCGTCCGCCGAGACGTCCGGTTCGCCCTGCGGGGGCGAGGCGACGGTCGGCTCACCGGCGCCCGCTCCGGAAAGGCCAAGCGCGTCGAAGCCCTCCCTTCCCTCGGCCACGGCGCGCGCGTGGGCCGAGATCTTGGCGGTGCGGCCGCCGGGGCTTCCGGGGCGCAGTTCAAGCGACGCCTTGTCGCCGATGAGCGTGCGGCGCTCCTCGTTGTAGGCGGGCGACAGCAGATCGGCGACCGGGACCGTGTCGGGGCCGTCCGCGTCGCCGTACCAGGCCTCGCGGTCGGCCATGGCGAGCTTGCAGCCCTCGATGAGCAGATGGACGTAGTCGGCCGAGCCGTACGCGGGCAGGTCCGCGCGCTCGGTGGGGAGCAGCGCCAACTGCTGGAGGAAGGCCGGGCCCTGGCTCCAGCCGGCCGCCTTGCACAGCGTCCAGCCGTTCCAGTCGTACGTCGCCGGGGCCTCGTACGTCGCTTCCCAACCGGCGAGGTCGGCGGCCGTCAGCGTTCCGGTGTGCCGGGATCCGCTGGTGTCCATCGTGGGGCGGGCCGCCTGGCGGATCAGCGCCTGGCCGATGAACCCTTCGCTCCAGATCTTCCGCGCGGCCTCGATCTGCTCGGTGCGCGAGCCGTCGCCCGCTTCCTCGATCAGACGGCGCCAGGTCGCGGCGAGCGCGGGGTTGCGCAGGAGTTCGCCGGGCCGCGGGGCGTGGCCACCCGGCAGGTAGACGTCGGCCGACGCGGGCCATTCCGTCTCGAAGAGCTCGCGCACCGTCTCGACGGTCTCGCCGACGCGCTCCACGGGCGCGTGCCCGTCATCGGCGTACCCGATGGCGTACTTGAGGACTTCGGCGAGGGACTTGGTGCCGTGGTCGCGCAGGAGCACCATCCACGCGTCGAAGGCTCCCGGCACGGCGGCGGCCAGGGGGCCCGTGCCCGGTACGAGTTCCAGGCCGAGCGAGCGGTAGTGCTCGACGGTCGCTCCGGCGGGCGCGACGCCCTGCCCGCACAGGACCCGCACCTCTCCCCCGGCGGGCGCCAGGATGATCGGCACCTCGCCCGCCGGGCCGTTGAGGTGCGGCTCGACGACATGCAGGACGAAGCCCGCGGCGACGGCGGCGTCGTAGGCGTTGCCGCCGTCCTCCAGGACGGCCATCGCGGACTGGGAGGCGAGCCAGTGGGTGGAGGACACCATGCCGAAGGTGCCTTGGAGGGTCGGCCGGGTGGTGAACAAGAGGGCTGCTCCTAGCGTGCGGTGCGGGTACCGGGGATCGTACGGAGGGTCTGGGCGGCGGCCGCGTCCGGCGCCGTGCCGTCGTCGGCGACGAGGTGGCAGGAGACCTGGCGGCGGCCGTCTCCCGGGAGTTCACGCAGTTCGGGGACCTCGACGCGGCAGCGGTCGACGGCCAGTGGGCAGCGCGTGTGGAAGCGGCAGCCCGGCGGCGGGGAGAGGGGGCTCGGCAGTTCGCCGCTGAGGACGATGCGTTCGCGGGTGCGCTGGAGTGCCGGGTCGGGCACGGGCGCGGCGGAAAGGAGCGCCTGCGTGTAGGGGTGCTTGGGGTCGGCGAACAGCTCGGCGGTCGGGGCCTGTTCGACGATCTGGCCGAGGTACATGACCGCGATGCGGTCGGCGAGGAACTCCACGGCGGCCAGGTCGTGGGTGATGAACAGACACCCGAAGCCGCGGTCCCGCTGCAGGTCGGCGAGGAGGTTGAGGACGGAGGCCTGGACGGAGACGTCGAGGGCGGACGTGGGTTCGTCGGCCACCAGGAGATCGGGGTCGACGGAGAGCGCGCGGGCGATGGAGATGCGTTGCCGCTGCCCGCCGGAGAGTTCGTGCGGATGCCGGTCGGCGTGCTCGGGGCGCAGGCCGACCTGGCCGAGGAGTTCGGCGACACGCGCGCGTGCCGCGTCGCCCTTGGCGATGCCGTGCAGACGCAGGGGTTCCGCGATGATCTGCCCGACGGTCATACGGGGGTCGAGCGAGGAGGAGGGGTCCTGGAAGACGAGGTGGAAGTCCTTGCGCAGGGGCCGCAGGGCGCGCCGCGAGAGGCGGGTCACGTCGGTCCCGTTGATGCGGACCGTTCCGCCGGTGGGCTCGTCGAGGCGTACGGCGCACCGGCCCACCGTCGACTTGCCGCTCCCCGACTCCCCTACGAGTCCCACGACTTCGCCTTTGCCGACGGTGAGCGTCACGCCGTCGGCGGCGCGCACGATGCCGCCGCGTCCCGCGAAGTGCCGTTCCAGGTCGCGCAGTTCAAGCACCGGCGGCGCGTCGCTGTCGCGCGTCTGGGTGGGGATCACTGGCCGGCCTCCTGAGTGGTGGGCGTGAGCGCGGGGGCGTCCTGCGGGTGCCAGCAGGCCGCCCGGTGCGCGGCATCGGCTCCGGCGTGCGGGGAGACCGCCTTGAAGGCGGGGCGACCCGTCGTGCACCGGTCGTCGGCGTACGCACAGCGCGGGGCGAAGGTGCAGGCGTCGGGCTGTGCGTCGAGGCTCGGCACCAGGCCGGGGATCTCGGGCAGCCGCCGCTTGCCCTCGCCGCCCGGGCGCAGGACCGCGCCGAGCAGACCGCGGGTGTACGGGTGGCGCGGCTCGGCGAACAGCTCGTCCACCGGGGCCTGTTCGACGGGGCGGCCCGCGTACATGACCAGGACCCGGTCGGCGGTGTCGGCCACCACGCCCAGGTCGTGGGTGATCAGCACGATCGCGGTGCCGAGCCGTTCCCGCAGGGACTGCAGGACTTCGAGGATGCCCGCCTGGACGGTGACGTCGAGCGCGGTGGTCGGCTCGTCGGCGATCAGTACGGACGGGTCGCAGGCGACCGCGATGGCGATCATGACGCGTTGCCGCATGCCGCCGCTGAGCTGGTGCGGGTACTCGTCGGCGCGCTGGGCGGGAGCCGGGATGCCCACCAGGTCGAGGAGTTCGACGACGCGCGGGCGTGCCTCCTTCTTCGACAGGCCCTGGTGGCGCCGGAGCACCTCGCCGATCTGCCGGCCGATGGTCAGGACCGGGTTCAGCGAGGTCATCGGCTCCTGGAAGATCATCGCGATGTCCTTGCCGCGGACCCGCCCGAGTTCTTTCTCGCTCGCTCCGGCGATCTCGGTGCCGCCGAGTCTGATCGACCCGTCGACGCGCGCGGTGGGCGGCAGGAGCCCCATCACGGCCATCGCCGTGACGGACTTGCCGCACCCCGACTCGCCGACGACCGCGAGCACTTCGCCCGGTGCGACGTCGTACGAGAGATGGTCGACGGCGTGCACGGTGCGGGTGTCGGAGCGGAAGGAGACCGACAGATCGCGCACGCTCAGTACCGGGTCGGTCATCGGGTGGCTCCTCGGGGGTCGAGGACGTCCCGCAGGCCGTCGCCGAGCAGATTGAACGCCAACGTCGCCGCGACGACGGCGAGTCCGGGGAAGACCGCCATCCATGGCGCGGGCGCGAGGAAGGACTGGGCGCCGGAGAGCATCACGCCGAGCGACGCGTCCGGTGGCTGCACACCGAGGCCCAGGAAGCTGAGCAGCGCCTCGCCGATGATCGCGGCGGGGATGCCGACGGTGGCCTGGACGGTCAGCGCGGAGGTGGCGTTGGGCAGGATGTGCCGGAAGAGCACGGTGGCGTCGCCGCCTCCGTTGGCGACGGCCGCCGCCACATAGTCGACGTGCCGCAGCCGCAAGGTCTCGGCGCGGGTGATGCGGATGACGGCCGGGATCTGCGAGATGCCGATCGCGATGGTCGCGTTGGTGAGCGAGGGGCCGAGCACCGCGGCGAGTCCGACCGCGAGCACCAGAAAGGGGAAGGCCAGCATCGTGTCGGTGAGCCGCGAGACGACGCTGTCGGTGAACTTGCCGTAGTAGCCGGCGAGCAGACCCAGCGGTACGCCGACCACGAACGCGAGGGCCACCGCCAACACGCCCACCTGCATGGACGCCCGCGCCCCGTACACGACGCGGGAGAGCTGGTCGCGGCCGAGGTCGTCGGTGCCGAGCCAGTGCGACCAGCCGGGCGCCGCAAGGGCGCCCGCGAAGTCGGGGCGCGCAGGGTCGTACGGCGCGATGAGCGGCGCGAAGAGCGCCGCGAGGACGAAGACTGCGGCGATGACGCCGCCGGTCATGGCGAGCCGGTTCTTGCGCAGGGCGCGCAGCTTGCCGCTGCGCGCGCTCGCGGAACGTATCCGCCCGAGCGTGGTGAGCACCGCTGTCGTCACCGGGCACCTCCGAGCCGGATGCGCGGGTCGATGACCGAATACGCCACGTCGACCAGCAGGTTGATGAGGATGTACGCGGCGGATGTGCAGAGCACCACGCCTTGCAGGGTCGCGTAGTCGCGGGTGAAGACGGCGTCGATGGTGAGCTTGCCGAAGCCGGGCAGGACGAAGATCTGCTCGGTGACGACGGCGCCCGAGATGAGATGGCCGAGCTGGAGGCCGAGCACGGTCACCACCGTCACCAGGGAGTTGCGCAGTGCGTGCCCGCCGATGACCTCGCGCCGGGAGAGGCCCTTGGCGCGTGCGGTGCGTACATAGTCGGCGGAGAGCGCGTCGAGCATCGCCGCCCGCGTCTGGCGCATCACGACGGCCGCGAGACCCGATCCGAGGACGATCGCGGGGAGCACCATGCGGCGCAGGTTGTCGAGCGGGTCGGTGGTGAACGGGACGTATCCGGAGGCCGAGAAGACCGGCAGGGCGATGGCGAACCCGAGGACCAGGACGATGCCGAGCCAGAAGGTGGGGACGGAGAGCCCCAGCAGGGCAAGGGCGTTGGCCAGCCACTCCTCGGGCCTGCCGCGCCGCACCGCGGCGACGACGCCCGCCCCGATGCCGAGCGTGACCGCCAACAGCAGGGAAAGCGCGGCTAGTTCGAGGGTGATGGGCAGCGCCGCGGTGATCGCGTCGGCGACGGGCAGGCCGGTGCGCGACGAGGTCCCGAGGTCGCCGGTGACGGCGTGTCCGATGAACCGCCCGTACTGGACGACGATGTTGTCGTCGAGGCCGTAGCTCTCCCGGATCGCGGCGAGCGCCTTGGGGCTGCGCTCCTCGCCGGCGAGCGCGAGCGCCGGGTCGCCGGGCAGTGCGCGGATGCCGGCGAAGACGACCATGCTGACCAGGACGAGTGTGATGAGGGACTGCCGGATCCGGGTGACCAGGTAGGACGTCATGGGGCTCAGACGCACCGGCCTCGGGCGGACCGAAGCCAGGCGCAGCGGGATCAGGCTCATCGGGTGTACCCCGCAGTCGTGACGCGGACCAGGCCGTCTCCGTAGACGCGGACGCCCGCGACGTCCTTGCGGGTGACGACGTAGTTCTTCTGCCGGTAGAGGTAGACGAGTCCGCGCCGCTCAGTGGCGAGCTCGGTCAACTCCTCGTATATCCGGGCGCGTTCGTCCGGGTCGGCCTCGGCGCGGCCGCGTTCGACCAGTCGGTCGATGGCCGGGTCGGAGAGCCCGTAGGCGTTCATCGCGCCGCGTGTCTGCAGGAAACTGGCGATGTTGCCGTCCGGGTCGAGCCGCCCCGACCAGCCACTGGTGAAGGCGTCGTAGTCCCCGGAGTCGGTCTCTTCCAGCATCGTGGCGTACTCGGTCGGACGCAGCGTGACGGCGAAACCCGCTTCCTTGGTCATGGCCTGCAAGACCTGTCCGAGGCGGCTGTGTTCGGGCGTCGTGGACACCTTCAACTCGATGCGGACCGGGGTCTTCACCCCGGCCTCGTCGAGCAGCCGCCTGGCCTTGGCGACGTCCCGCTCGGGGCAGGCGGACGCCTTGACGCCGGGTGCGATGGCCGACTCGGGCGAGACGGGGCCGCAGGCGGGTTCGTACATGCCCTGGAAGACGACCTTGTTGATCAACTCGCGGTCGATGGCCAGCTCGAAGGCCTCACGGACCTTCGGCTCGCGCGCGAGGGGTGTGTCGATGCGCCCCGGCTTCTCCCCGAGCCCCTTGACGTTTCCCACGTTGAGGCCGATGCCCTGGTAGCCGAGCGAGGGCGAGTTGAAGAGCTGGAGACCGGGCTCGGTCAGCGCACTGCGTACGTCGACGGGTGTCATCTGGTCGCCGACCTGGATGTCGCCGGACCGCAGATTGGCCAGGCGGACGTTGCCGTCGGGTATCGGCTTGTAGATCACCTTGTCGAGGTGGACCCGGTCGGCCGCGTAGTAGTTCGGGTCCTTGGCGAGCACGATGCGGTCGCCGCCGACCCGCTCGACGTACTTGAACGGGCCTACGCAGGACGGGTGGTTGGTGAAGTTCTTGCCGTACTTCTTGAGCGCGGTGGGCGACATCACCATGCCGGAGCGGTCCGCGAGGACGGCGGTGAGCGGGACGTAGGCCTGCTTGAGCGTGAGCTTCACCGTGTACGTCCCGGTCGCCTCCGCCCGTGCGAGCGGGGCGAGTTCGGTGGCGCGCGCCGAGCCTGCGAGGTCGCGGTGGCGCAGCAGCGAGGTGACGGCGGCGTTCGCGTCGAGGCGCGTGCCGTCGCTGAATTTCAGGCCCTTGCGCAGGCCGAAGGTGACGGTGCGGCCGTCCTTCGACGTCTTGGGCAGGCCGGCGGCGAGCTGCGGGATCACGGTCCCGTGCTCGTCGATGTCGTAGAGCTTCTCGCACATTCCGGCGAAGACGGTGCGGCCCACGAGGGTCTGCGCGAGGGTCGGATCGAGCTTGTCCGGGTCGGCGTTGAGGGCGACGGTGAGGGTGCCGCCGTCGCGCACGGGACGGTCGTCGGTCATGCGCTCACCGCCGACCTCGGTGGCCGAGGACTGCAAGGAGCCGCAGCCCGCCGTCAGGGACATCACCAGGGCAACTGCCGCAAGGGCAACCGCTTTTCGGCGCACGGGTGGGTACCTCCGCCAGGGTGGTTCCGGGCTGATCGCGGACGATCAAGGAATACCGCAGAACGTATTTCGCATACAGTCCGCACACAAGAGGCCCGCTCGGATGACGGCCCAGATTTGATGAAGATTGAATGACCGAACGCGACAATCCGTTCCGGATCGCTGCCGGATCGCTGCCGGATCCCTGCCCGATCCGTGCCCCGCCCCCTGCCGGATCCGCGCCCCGTCGCTCCCGGCGGGCCGTTGTCAGTGCGCCGCGCTACTCTCCGCGCAACTGACCGTTCACCCCGTTCTGGGAGGTTTTCATGGCCTCGCGCCTCAACCCGTACATCAGCTTCGACGGCGATGCCCGCCAGGCGATGGAGTTCTACAAGGAGGTCTTCGGCGGCGACCTTTCGCTCAACACCTTCGGCGAATCCGGCCAGCAGGGCACCCCGCACGCCGAGCAGATCATGCACGCCATGCTGGAGGCGCCCAACGGCTTCACCCTGATGGCCGCCGACACCCCGCCCGGCATGCAGCACAACCCGGGCACCAACTTCTCGGTGAGCCTCAGCGGCGACGACGAGACCGAGCTGCGCGGCTACTGGGACAAGCTCTCCGCCGGCGGCACGGTGGCCGTGCCGATGGAGAAGCAGATGTGGGGCGACGTATTCGGCATGTGTACGGACCGGTTCGGCATCCCCTGGATGGTCAACATCAGCGAGCCGACGAGCTGAACGACAGAGCGCGAGCGGCGGCGGGGCCGACCCCGCCGCCGCACCCGCACGCCCAGGTCGCGGGCCCGCACCAGCACGCCTACCGTGTGACGGGGGTGCCTTGTGTGACGGGGGCGTCTGGAGGCAACCGATGGACCGCTCGCCCCTGCCGGAACCCTTCGAGACCACACAGTCGGCAGGATCACCACCCGACTCCACGCCCCACATCAGCGGCGGACGGCACGAGCACCGCCGGCTGATCCTGGGAATCGTCGGGATCGCCCAGCTCATGGTGGTCCTCGACGCCACGATCGTGAACATCGCCCTGCCATCGGCGCAGCAGGACCTCGGGTTCAGCGACGGCAACCGAGGGGGGCACCTCCCGCGCCCTTCAGGCGTGGGGGCGGATCGTCACCGCGTACGCACTCGCCTTCGGCAGCCTGCTGCTCCTGGGCGGGCGGATCGCCGACCTGGTGGGCCGCAAGGCCGTCTTCCTCGCGGGACTCGCCGGATTCGCGCCGGCCTCGGCCCTCGGCGGCGCGGCGACGAGCTTCACCATGCTGGTCGTGGCCCGCGCGCTCCAGGGCGTGTTCGGCGCGCTGCTCGCACCCGCCGCGCTGTCCCTGCTCACCACGACGTTCACGGACCCCAAGGAGCGGGCGAAGGCGTTCGGCATCTACGGCGCCATCGCGGGCGCGGGCGGCGCGGTCGGCCTGCTGCTCGGCGGGGCGCTGACCGAGTATCTGGACTGGCGCTGGTGCCTCTACGAGAACCTGATCTTCGCGGCGGTCGCGATGCCGGGCGGCGTCCGGCTGCTGCACGGCGGCAGGCCCGCCGACCGGCCGAAACTCGACGTCCCCGGCACCCTGCTGGTCTCCGCGGGCCTCTTCTGCATCGCGATGTTCTCGCTCGCCACCAGCTCCGCGGCCAACTACCTCGTGGGCAAGGACCCGACGCCTCACGTGGAGGCCCAGGCGGCGATGGAGAGCTAGTCGACCGCGTACTGGTGGTCGGCTCTCTTCTTCGCCGTCGGCCTCGTCGTTACGGTCGTGCTCGACCGCCGCGGCGCTCCAGTCCCTTCCGAGGCGAGCGGCGGCGCGGTGCACCTTGAGGAGAGGACTAGGCGATGGCGTCCACATCGGAGGCTTCGGCGACGGACAGCGCCGACGGCGGTGTCGCACTGGCGTCACCGCGGGGCCGCTGGGTGCTCGCCTGCGCCGTACTCGCATCGGGCATGGCGATGCTCGACGGCACGGTGGTCAACGTCGCCCTGCCCACCCTCGGCCGCGACCTCGACACCTCGATCGCCTCGCTGCAGTGGGTCGTCAACGCCTACATGCTCACCCTCTCGTCGCTGCTGCTCCTGGGCGGCGCGCTCGGCGACCGCATCGGCCGGCGCCGCACCCTTGTCATCGGCATCGTGTGGTTCGCCCTCGCATCGGCGCTGTGCGGGCTCGCGCAGAACGCGGGAATGCTCATCGCGGCCCGCGCTCTCCAGGGCATCGGCGGAGCACTGCTCACGCCGGGCTCGCTGGCCCTGGTGCGTACGTCGTTCCGCCCGCAGGACCAGGCACGCGCGGTGGGCGCGTGGTCGGGGCTCGGCGGCGTCGCGGGGGCCATCGGACCGTTCCTCGGCGGCTGGCTGATCGACGGGCCCGGCTGGCGCTGGATCTTCCTGATCAATGTGCCGCTCGCCGCGCTCGTGCTCGTCGCGGCACGCCATGTCCCCGAGAGCCGCGACGAGGGCGCCGCGGACAAGCCGTTCGACGTGACGGGGGCGTGCCTGGCCGCGCTGTTCCTCGCGGGCATCAGCTTCTCGCTGATCGGGGCGTCGGGAGACTCCTCGGCGGCGGCCGTGCTTCCGGGCCTGCTCGGCCTGGTGGCGGGCGTCGTCTTCGTCCTGGTCGAACACCGCCGCAAGGACCCCATGTTGCCGCTCTCGCTCTTCCGCTCCCGCCTGTTCAGCGCGGCGAACATCATGACGCTCTGTCTGTACGCGGCCATCGGCGGGCTCCTGTTCATGCTGCCGGTGCAGTTGCAGACGACGCTGGGCTACGACGCCCTGGAGGCGGGCACGGCGACACTGCCCATCACCGTCCTGATGCTGCTGCTCTCGGCGGCCGCAGGTGACCTCTCGCGGCGGGTCGGCCCCACGCTGCCGCTGGTCGCGGGCCCGCTCATCGCGGCCGCCGGGGCGCTCCTGATGCTGCGGATCGAGCCGGGTGCCTCGTACGTCACCTCGGTCCTGCCCGCGGTCGTCGTCCTCGGCCTGGGGATGAGCATCTTCGTCGCCCCGCTCACCGCGACGGTCCTCGCCTCGGTGGACGCGGGCCGCGCGGGGCTTGCCAGCGGCGTCAACAACACCGCGGCGCGGGTCGCGCAGATGCTCGTCGTCGCCGCCCTGCCCCTCGCGGTCGGCCTGTCCGGCACGGCGTACGCGGATCCGGCCGCGCTCAACACCGCGTTCGGCAAGGCGGCCGCGGGCTGCGCGGGACTCTTCGTGCTCGCGGCGGCGGCAGCGGCGGTCTTCATCCGCCCGAGCCCCGCCGCCTGGCACGAGGATCCGGGCAACACACCGCGGTGCAAGTCCCATCTCGGGGTCGGCGCACCGCCGTTGGAGCCGGGGAAGGACTGCGCGGGGTGAGGTCCCGCACGGCCAGGGCCCGCGCCGGGGAATCTCAGAGCGGGGATTCGACCTCACGTACGAAGAGGGTGACCGTCACGCTCTCCTTGAAACCGTTGCGCCGCATGAGCGCGGCGGACGCGGTGTTGCGTGCCGCGACATCGGTCACGACGGCGGTGGCACCGGCGGCCGTCAGCGTCGCGCAGCAGGCCTGTACGAGATGGCTGGCGACGCCCTGCCCCTGATAGTCCGGCGCGCTGGCGATCCACTCCAGGTTCCCCCAGTCCGCCCGCTGCTCGAAGCCCAGCGAACCGAGGACGAACCCGGCGAGCCGCTCACCGTCGAGCGCCACCCAGCAGGCCGAGGCGTCGGCGTCCATGTGCCCGGCGACGGCCGAGAGCGACCAGGACGTGTAGGGCTTCACCGTGGTGTCGTACAACTCCCGGCCGAGGGTGAGGACGTCGACCAGATGGGTGGGCGCCATCGGTTCCAGGACGATCGGGGACCGCTGGTGACCGGCGGGGGCGGACATGGGACCTCCCAGGTGGCTGACGCCGCGGACGGCACGACGGCCTGACGCCGGGCGCAGGCTGCTTCCACGCTATGAGGCCCGCGGGCCCGGCGCATGCCGAGCCGGCGGCGGCTCGGGCACCGCCGGAGCCGCGCTGGAACCGGCATCGACGTGACCAGCCCTTGTCCCGGCGGCCGTTGGGCAGGGCCTATCGTGGTACGCATGTCCGCTCCTGAGCTGATCCGCATCGTCTCCCGTTCCTCGCCCATGGCGCTCGCCCAGGTGGAGCGCGTCCGCGCCGAACTGGCCGTGCTGCACCCGGGGATCCGTACCGAAGTCGTGCCGGTCACGACGTCCGGTGACCGCTGGATGGGGGACCTCGCGAAGCTCGGCGGCAAGGGCGCGTTCACCAAGGAGGTCGACGCGGCGCTGCTCGCCGGTGAGGCGGACCTCGCGGTGCACTGCGTCAAGGACGTGCCCGCGGACCGGCCGCTGCCCGCGGGCACCACGTTCGCCGCTTTCCTCAAGCGGGACGACATCCGTGACGCGCTCATCCACCCCGGTGGGCTCACCCTGGACGAGCTGCCCGCGGGAACCCGCATCGGCACGTCCTCCGTCCGGCGCATCGCCCAACTCGCGGCTTCCCACCCGGAGTTGGAGTGCGTTCCGATGCGCGGCAACGCGGGGCGCCGGATGGAGAAGCTGGCCGCGGGCGACGCGGACGCGCTGCTGCTCGCCGTGTCCGGCCTCGAACGCATCGACCGGATGGACGTGGCGACCGAGGTCCTCTCGGTGGAGACGATGTGCCCGCCGATCGGCGCCGGGATCCTGGCGCTCCAGTGCCGCGAGGAGGACACGGAGACGATCGACGTCGTGTCCGGCCTCGGCGACCCCGACGCATGGCGGGAGGCGACCGCCGAGCGGATGTTCCTGCACGTCCTGCAGGGGCACTGCAACTCCCCCATCGCCGGGTACGCCCGCTGCGAGCCGAACGGCGACCTGTCGCTGCGCGCCAGCGTGTTCACCCCTGACGGCAAGACGGTCCTGAACGCCCACGAGTGGGCCGGACGGCTCGACCCGGCGACGCTCGGCACGTCCGTGGCGGTGACGCTGCTGCGCCAGGGCGCGCGCGAGCTCATCGACTCGATCGCGCACTGACGGCCGCCTGCTGACGCCCGCCTACTGACCGGGGCGGCGGGCCACCCAGAGCTGACGCGTGGAGCGCACCACGAGGTCGTCGCGGTGCCGCACGTCCTGGGGGCCGCCGTCGAGCAGCGTGTCGAACGCGGCCAGGTCCGCGGGGTCGATCCGGCCGTCGAGCGCACCGCGGATTCCGCCGAGGGCGAGGTACGCGTAACGGCCCGCGCCTTCGGGCAGAGGCGCGCGCAGCTCCAGCTGCTCGGTGCGCTCCTGCTCGACGGTGAGGCCGGCCGCCGTGAGCAACACTCTCCAGTCGGCACCCAGGTGCGGCACCCGCTCGGCGTGGAGTGCGTCCAGTGCCTCGCGGCAGCGGGCCTCCAGGCCGGGACGGTCCGGTACGGCGTCGGCGGGCAGGAAGCGCGGCATGCCGTCCAGTTCGGCGACGGCCAGCAGACCGCCGGGGCGCAGCGCGGTGCGGATACCGGCCAGGGCCGCGGCGGGGTCGTCCAGATGGTGCAGCGAGGCCGAGGCCCAGACGAGGTCCGCGTCCGTGACGCCGGGCAGACCCGCACCGGCGTCCGCCCGCAGGGTGTGCACGCGATCCCCCAGGCCCCGCGCGCGGGCGGCCTCGGTGAGCCCGGCCAGCATCTCGGCCGAGCTGTCGACGGCGGTCACCCGGGCCGTGGGGAACTGGTCGAGCAGCGCGAAGGTCCCGGTGCCGGTGCCCGCGCCGAGGTCGACGATGTGCGTGACGTCGCTCCCGGCCAGGCATGCGACCCGGCCGGTGACGGCGGTGAGGTAGGAGGCGAACAGCGCGGCGTCGAGGTCGAGTATCTCGGCGAGGCTGTGCTGCGGCTGCGGTCCGGCGCCGTCTTCTCCCTGGGCGTGGCCGTGAGAGTGGGGGCCGCTGCCGTGCTGGGCCGGGGCGTGGGAGTGGGGCTGCGATGCGGGGTGTGCCATGCGCCCGACCGTACGACAGGTTGCGGCATGCGCATACACTCTTGCGCATGACGCAAGAAGGTACTGATCTGGACGGCCTCGTGCGCAAGCGGATCCGGGCCTTGCGGGCCGCGCACGGCTGGTCGCTCGACGACCTGGCAGGACGCAGCCACCTCAGCCCTTCGACCCTCAGCCGGATCGAGACCGGGCACCGCAGGATCGCCCTCGACCAGCTCACCGCGATCGCCCGCGCCCTGAGCACCTCGCTCGACCAGCTCGTCGAGACCGACGCCGAAGACGTCGTCTCGAACCCCACCTACCACCGGTCCCGCTCCCAGACCCACTGGACGCTGCGCGGCGAACCGGGTGTCACGGTCGCCCGGATGCGCCTGACCGACCCGCCCCCGCAAGGCCCCACCGCGCTGAAGGCGCACCCCGGCCGTGAGTGGTTCACGGTGCTGTCCGGAACGGTCGAACTCCTCCTGGGCGAACGCCGGTTGCGGGTCGAGGAGCGGCAGGCGGCGGAGTTCCCGACCATGCTTCCGCACGCCGTGGGCGCCGTCGGCGGCCCCGCGGAGATCCTCGGCATCTTCGACCGCGAGGCCCGGCGCAACCATCTCGCCGACGGCGGCCGAGCCGCGCGATGAACTCGGCGCACGGTCAAGCTCGTTGCTACGCGATGACGGCGACGGACGCGATCACGCCGACCGCGACGATCACTCCGCGCAGGACGTTCGGCGACAGGCGGCGGCCGACTCGGGCACCCAGTAGTCCGCCGACGGTGGAACCCACGGCGATCACGCCGGCCGCCGTCCAGTCGACGTCCGTCACCGCGATGAAGACGATCGCGGCGACGCCGTTGACGATGGCGGCCAGCACGTTCTTGGCGGCGTTGAGCCGCTGCAGGTCGTCCCGGACGAAGGTGCCGAACAGGCCCATGAGCAGGACGCCCTGGGCCGCGCCGAAGTAGCCGCCGTAGACCGCCGTTCCCAACACCCCGAGCAGCACGGGTGCCTGGCGGTCCGCTCCGTCGTGGCCGGGGCGCTGCCGCAGCCACTGGTTCAGGCGCGGCTGGAACAGGACGAGGACGCAGGCCAGCAGGATCAGCACCGGCACCACGGACTGGAACGTCCCTTCGGGCAGGAGCAGCAGGAGCCCCGCCCCTATCAGCCCGCCGACGAGTGCCGCACCGCCCCACCGCAGCAGCCGGGGCAACTGCCCTTTCAGCTCACGGCGGTAGCCGTACGCGGCGGTGATCACCCCTGGCACGAGCCCGATGGTGTTGGAGACGTTGGCAAGGACGGGCGGCAGGCCGCAGGCGAGGAGGGTGGGGAAGGTGATCAGGGTGCCGGAGCCGACGACGGCGTTGATGCCGCCCGCCCCAACGGCCGCGGCCGCCAGGGCCGCTGTCTCGAGTGCGTGCACTGCTCGCCTTTCCGGGCACGGCCCAGCGCCGGAGCGCGGAGGCTCCGGCGAAGGCACTGCCAGGTGCTGGGTGTTGGGAGTGATCAGTTACGTGTGATGGAGGGTCGGCACCCAGGAGGGACCGGGCGCTGTCCGGAACTACGCCCGGGCCCACCCGGGTTGCCGCCCTGGGCCCGCCAAAGATCGTCTCGCTCCGGCCATGGCCAAGTCAATCCTCGGGTTTCCTTACCCATCCCCAAGCTGTAGCTTCACCCTCCATGACCCTCGACGACCTCCGCGTCTTCGCCGCCGTATGCCACACGGGCAGCCTCAGCGCCGTGGCCCGCGACCTGTCCTGCACGCAGTCGGCGGTGAGCCAGCACATCAAGCGACTGGAGCGGGAGACCGGCATCACCCTGCTGGAGCGCCGCCCCCGCGGCGTCACACCCACCGCGGCCGGACACCTCCTGCACACCGCGGTGGCCGGCGGTCTCGGCGACATCGACCACGCGCTGCTGCGGCTGCGCGAGCTGGTGCGCGGCGAGTCGGGCTCGGTCCGTGTCACCACCGGCGCCACCACCGTGCGCCACTTCATGTCGGCCGCGGTGGTCGCCTTCCGCCATGACTACCCCGACGTCAGCCTGGAGTTCCAGACCGCGCACTCCAGCCGCAGCTGCTTCGATGCCCTGCTCGCGGGCGGCCTCGACCTGGCCTGGATCACGCTCGGGGAACCCGTGCGCGGCATCGAGCAGCGCCCTGTCGTCGAACTGCCCTGGGTGCTCGCCGTCGCCGCCGACGACTCGCTGGCCGCCAAGTCCCGCATAGACATGGCGGATCTCGCGGACATCCGGCTGATCGGCCTGCCCGAGAACGCGACGTCGCGCTCCCGCCTGGACCACTGGCTGGCCCAGTGCGGCGTCCGGACCACCTCCGACACGAGCGTCGCCGACTGGGACACGGCGATCCTGCTGGCCGAACTCGGCCTCGGCCACGCGGTCGTCCCCGACCTGCCCGGCTGGCACGGCCCCGCGCACCCCGGCCTGCGCCTCATCCCGATCCCCGGACTCCCCACGCTGTGGACCGGCTGGGCGGTACGCCGCTGGGATGCGCTGTCCCCCCTGGCCAGGGCCTTCGCGGAGACGGTGGAGGAGAACTGCGACGAGACGTTCGGGAGCGAGGCCGCCCACCGCGGATAGCCGAAAAGCCGGGCGAACCGCCGTTGTTACGATCCACCGCATGCACAGCGCAGACACGTCGGACACGACCACCACCGCCATCGGCGCGGACGACGTACGCCACATCGTGGCTCTGGCCATCCAGACCCTGAGGGACGCGGATCCCCAAGGCTGGGAGGCCAAGGCGGGAACCCTTGAGTGGACCTGCTGGGAGACGCTCGAGCATCTGGCCGATGACCTCTTCACCTACGCCGCGCGGTTCGGGCTCGCGAAGCCGCCGACGTCCGCAGTGCTGCCGTTCCGGACGGACAGCGACCGGAGCGGTGGGCCGGCGAATGTCTTCTTCGTCGAGCGCGCGTCGGGCCCGCCGGGTCTCCTGATCGTCCTGGAGGCCTGCGGCGGTCTGCTGGCGTCCGTCCTGCGCACCGCCCCTTCCACCACCGTCGCCTTCCACGTCTTCGGCCCGTCGGGCCCAGAAGGCTTTGCCGCCATGGGTGTTGTCGAGACCCTCGTACACACGCATGACATCGCTCAGGGTCTTGGCCTGGAGTGGTCGCCGCCAAGGGAGTTGTGCACGCGAGTCCTGAAGAGGCTCTTCCCGCACGTCGTCATCGGCTCCGACGCCTGGGACAGCCTGCTGTGGGCAACTGGACGTATCGACCTGCCCGATCGTCCTCGGCTCGCCGAGTGGCGCTGGTACAACGCCCAGGGCGCATGAGCTAAGTCCAAGTGCCGATGCGCACCCGTCCATGGGCGGCGCGACGCCGCACGGGCACTCTCCTTGTCGCCACCCCCTCCTCCGGAAGGAGCTCTGACGATGGCGACAACCACCCCTCCCCATAGACGACGGGCGCGCTGCGGTGCGCTGGCCGGCGCGGCGGTTCTGGCGATGTCCGTCGGGACGGTCATGACGACTGCCGGAAGCGCATCGGCGTCCGACACACCCGGCTCGTACACGAACTACGACTTCCCCTCCGGCACGGGAGGCCTGAACAGCGTCACCTTCCGCACGACCGTCACCAAGGACGCCGGGCCCGCCTCCAACATCTTCTGGAGCCACCAGTTCGGCTTCACCGCGGGCAGCGGCGCCTACACCGGGATGCAGTCCAACGGCCCCGGCCAGACCCGCACTTTCCTGTTCTCGCTGTGGGACGCGACGGAGGCGAAGCCCGGCACCGGCGACAGCTACTGCGTCGACTTCGGCGGCGAGGGCGTGGGCAAGAGCTGCCGACTGAAGACCGACTGGAAGGAGGGGCACACCTTCCGTACGCGGGTGGCGCACGAGGGGGACCGCTGGTTCGGCGTGACGGTCACCGATGAGACCACCGGCGCCTCCTTCAAGCTGGGCAGCATCCGTGCCGGGTCGACGCAGATCTCACCGAGCGGCATGGTCGACTGGACCGAGTACTTCGAGTGGAACAACCCGAAGGCGTCTTGCGACGACCAGCCGTACTCCCAGGCGAAGTTCGGCCTGCCGGTGGGCGACGACGGGGCGGTGACGGCGAGCGTCTCCTCGATGCGTACGAGCGCGACCTGCGCCGACTACACCCGGGTCGAGCAGGTGTCCGGCGGCACCCTGCAGACCAACGCCGTCGGCAATTCGGTGCGCGGCCCGATCACCGGTCTCGGCGGCAAGGTCGTCGACGGCTCGCGGAATGTCGGCGGCGACCCGGCCATCGTCTACGGCCCCACCGGCGGGGCCAACCAGGCCTGGATGCTCGGCAAGGACGGCGCCCTGCATCTGATGGGCCAGGGCCTGTGCCTTGACGTCAAGGACGGGGCGCACGCCAACGGCACCCCGGCGATCATGTGGACCTGCAACGGCGGCGCCAACCAGCAGTGGCGCCACGAGAACGGCGCCCTGCGCAACCCCGCCGCCAACCGCTGCCTCGACATCCCCGGCGGCGACACCTCCGACGGCACCCGGCTCGTCATCTGGGACTGCAATGGCGGCTCCCATCAGAAGTGGACGGTGCCGGCCAAGCCGTGAGCGGCCCAGCCACCGCGCTCCACGGCAGCCCGCCGAGTCATGGCGTCAAGAGGCTTCTGCCGGCGGCCACTTGAGCGTGGATCCACCGAAGGCGTCCGGCGGGAATCCCTCCCGTCGGGCGCCTTTCGCATACCGCAGCCGTCACGTCGCCGCGAGCGGCACCACCCGGCTCCGGGCCATGTGACCGGCATCACAGTTCAAGTTTCACTGTCCGCAGGTCATCATATGACCCGATCGCCGCACGGATTTGAGAGCCGGGCCCGCACCCCGGCACAGCGAGACGAGGATGGGCAATGAACGACCAGGACAGGCCGGCACGACCGCGCGTCGGCGTGGTGGGCCTCGGGGCCATGGGGCTCGGCATGGCACGCAGCCTGCGCAACGCGGGCTTCGACGTGGGTGTCCACGATCTGCGCCCCGAGGCGGCCGCGGCCTTCGCCGAGGACGGCGGCACCGCCCATGCCTCCGCCGGTGAGCTGGCGGCCGAGGTCGAGGTCCTGGTCGGCGTCGTGGTCAACGCGGCGCAGGTCGAGTCGGTCCTCTTCGGCACCGGCGGCGCGGCCGAGCGGCTGCGTCCGGGCTCCGTCTACGTCATGTGCTCCACGGCCGACCCCAACTGGTCCGCCGGGCTGGAGAAGCGCCTCGCCGAGCGTGGCGTGCTCTACCTGGACGCCCCCATCTCGGGCGGCGCCGCGCGGGCCGCGAACGGCGACCTCACCATGATGACGTCGGGCGCCCGCACCGCGTACGCGATCGCCGACCCGGTGCTGGAGGCCATGAGCGGCACGGTCTACCGCCTGGGCGACGAGGCCGGCATCGGCTCCAAGGTCAAGATCGTCAATCAGCTGCTCGCGGGCGTGCACATCGCCGCAGCGGCCGAGGCGATGGCGCTCGGCATCAAGGCGGGCGTGCCAGCCGCTGCGCTCTACGAGGTCATCACGCACAGCGCGGGCAACTCGTGGATGTTCGAGAACCGCATGGCGCACGTGCTCGCCGGGGACTACACGCCGCTGTCCGCGGTCGACATCTTCGTCAAGGACCTGGGGCTCGTGCTCGACGCGGCCCGGCCGGAGAAGTTCCCGCTGCCGCTGGCCGCCACCGCCCACCAGATGTTCCTGCAGGCGTCGGCCTCCGGCCTGGGCGGCGAGGACGACAGCGCGGTGATCAAGATCTTCCCGGGCATCGAACTGCCCGAGCAGGGTCCGGCTGAGCTGCCCGAGCAGGGAGAGGTCTGACCCATGGGAATCCGACTCGGCTGCATCGCCGACGACTTCACCGGCGCCACGGACCTCGCCAACAACCTCGTACGCGCGGGCATGCGCGTGGTCCAGCTGATCGACGTGCCGCAGGACGGCACCGAGGGCCCGGTCGACGCGGACGCCGTCGTCATCGCGCTCAAGTCGCGGACCACCCCGGCGCCCGACGCCGTCGAGGCCTCGCTGCGGGCCCTGGACTGGCTGCGGTCCGCGGGCGCGGAGCAGATCTACTTCAAGTACTGCTCGACCTTCGACTCGACACGGGCCGGCAACATCGGGCCCGTCACCGAGGCCCTGATGGACGCCCTGGGCACGGACTTCACGATCGCGACGCCGGCGTTCCCCGACAACGGACGCACCGTCTTCAAGGGGCATCTCTTCGTCGGCGACGTACTGCTCAGCGAGAGCGGTATGCGGCATCACCCGCTGACGCCGATGACCGACTCCAACCTGGTGTCCGTGCTCGGCGCGCAGAGCGCGCGGCCCGTCGGGCTCATCGACCACACCGTGGTCGCCGCCGGTGCCGAAGCTATCCGGCAGCGCGTCGACGAGCTGCGCGAGGAGGGCGTGGGCGCGGCGATCGTCGATGCCGTCTCCAACGACGATCTCGTACGGCTCGGTGCGGCGGTCAAGGAGCTGCCGCTGGTGACCGCCGGTTCGGGGCTCGCGATCGGTCTGCCCGCGAACTGGGGGTTCGAGCCCTCCCCCGCCGCCGCCCGGCTGCCCCCGCCCGGCGGCCATCGGGCCATCGTCTCCGGGTCGGTGTCCACCGCCACGAACGGTCAGGTCCTGGAGTTCCTGCGCGGCGGCCGACCCGCGTTCAGCGTCGACCCGCTGCGGATCGCGGCCGGCGAGGACGTGGCCGGCCAGGCCCTGGCCTTCGCCCTG
>NZ_JBHYIG010000180.1:0-20240 GCF_042740015.1 Streptomyces sp. NPDC059037 | reverse complement strand
AACTCCGAGTGGGGGCCGGGGTTGTGTTTTTTTTTATTTTCACCGCGTCTGTTTCCTGGGGGCACCCGGTCTTGTGGGGGGGCGCCCTCATTCACGTACGCGATTCACTGAGTGGCTGCTCAGCAGTTATTACTGAAGCTATTACTGAACCGTCTGCGCTCAGCCGGCGAGCAGCTTCTTGACCGCGGCGGCGACGCGGCCGCCCTCGGCCAGGCCCGCGACCTTCGGGTTCACGATCTTCATGACCTGGCCCATGGCACGCGGCCCCTCGGCGCCGGCGGCCTTGGCCTCCTCGACGGCCTGGGAGACGATCGCGTCGAGCTCGTCGTCCGAGAGCTGCTTGGGCAGGTACTCGGCGAGGATCTCGCCCTCCGCCTTCTCCTTCGCGGCCTGCTCGGCGCGGCCGCCGTCGGCGAAGGCCTCGGCGGCCTCGCGGCGCTTCTTCGCCTCGCGGGCGATCACCTTCTGCACCTCGTCGTCGGAGAGCTCGCGGGCCGTCTTGCCCGAGACCTCCTCCTTCGTGATCGCCGTCAGGGTCAGCCGGAGCGTCGAGGAGCGCAGCTCGTCACGCCCCCTGATCGCGGCGGTGAGGTCTTCCTGGAGCTTCGACTTGAGCGTGGTCATGCGGTGATTGTCGCAGGTGTGTACGGCCCGATGCCCGCTGATTTACCGGGGCTTCGGGTCTGACACGATGGAAGTATGCGCGCGCGATACGCAGTACCCCTGGGCATCACGGCGACGGCCGCCGCCGGTCTCGCCTACTCGGTGGGCTTCGAGGCCCGTTCCTTCCGGCTGCGGCGGGTGACCGTCCCCGTACTGCCGACGGGGATGCGCCCCTTGCGGGTCCTCCAGGTCTCGGACATCCACATGGTGTCCGGGCAGCGCAAGAAGCAGCGCTGGCTGCGCTCGCTGGCAGGGCTCCGCCCCGACTTCGTGATCAACACGGGCGACAACCTCTCCGACCCCGATGGCGTCCCGGAGACCCTGGACGCGCTCGGCCCACTGATGCGGTTCCCCGGGGCGTACGTCTTCGGCTCGAACGACTACTACGGCCCGAAGCCGCGCAACCCCGCCCGCTACCTGGTGGAGAAGGTGCAGGGCAAACACGGCCTGAACGGCAATGCACCCGCCGTCGGCGTGATCCACAACCCGTGGGAAGACCTGCGCGACGGCTTCGACGCGGCGGGCTGGGTCAACCTGACGAACACGCGGGGCGCGCTGAAGATCGAGGGCTACGAGATCGGCCTCACCGGCCTGGACGACCCGCACATCAAGCGCGACCGGTACACGCGCGTGGCGGGCGGTCCGGACGCCGGGGCCGACTTCTCGATGGGCATCGTGCACGCCCCGTATCTGCGCACCCTGGACTCCTTCACGGCGGACGGCTACCCGCTGATCCTGGCGGGCCACACCCACGGCGGCCAGCTCTGCATCCCCTTCTACGGGGCGCTGGTCACCAACTGCGACCTGGACACGGACCGCGTGAAGGGCCTGTCGACGCACGAGGCGAAGGGCCGCAGGTCGTACCTCCACGTCTCCGCAGGCTGCGGCGCCAACCGCTACACCCCGATGCGCTTCGCCTGCCCACCGGAGGCAACACTCCTGACCCTGACGCCGAGGCCCTGAGAGCTCTGCGGGGCCGGGCCCGCGAGGCACTGAGGGCTCCGTGGGGCCGGGCCCGCGAGGCCCTGCGGGCTCCTCGGGACCGGGCCCGGAAAACCGGATTTCGTCTCCGGCCGCCGGTCCGCTAAAGTAATCGATGTCGCCACGGCCTGCAGCAATGCGGGGCGCGGAGCAACGACATCGGGGTGTAGCGCAGCTTGGCAGCGCGCTTCGTTCGGGACGAAGAGGTCGTGGGTTCAAATCCCGCCACCCCGACAGCTGAAACACCAGGTCAAGGGCCTGATCCGTATCGCGGATCAGGCCCTTGCTGCGTCTCAGGTGATCGTTTGGGAGAAATCTGGGAGAAGATCTTGGTCGGGGTCTCCCGGAGGGCTGTGGCTGTGTCGGCCTGAGCACCTTGCCGCCGGGCCTTGTCCGTGTGCGCGTTCGTGAAGTGGGTGCGGAGCGACCCAATGCTGTGGCACTGGCCATGCCTCGTCAGAACCGGCTCGATACCGGGCGGCGACGTCATGGCGACCGCTTGCGACCAAGTCTGGCCAACGGGCGTCACCGAGCGCTTGGACAGGCGATGTCGGGGGCCGTCACGTCAGCATGGCTTCCGTCGTCCTGTGCGAGGACGTGGTGCAGCCGGAGGGCGAAGCCATGGCCAAACTCACGGAGGAACAGATTCGGCAGCGTGCACAGCGCGCCGCGCTGGATGCCGAGGCTGAAGATCGACGGCGCCGGGAGCAGCAGGAGCGGTGGAAGCGCGAGGGTAGGCGCCTCAGCTATGCCGAGTACGTGGCAGGCGAGCCGTGCCGGGACTGCGGAGAGCCCATGCCGGACGATCGGGGGGACTGGCCGCCGCTCATGAAGATGTCCGACGCGGAGAAGCAGGAGCGCGACGAGGCAGAGCGGCGGTCCCGGGAGCGGCATGCCGACTGCAGGGATGGCCGATGGACCATCAACGGTTCGCGAGTGACACATTGCGGCTCCTGCTGCCCGCCGCCACCGATGAGCCCGAAGCAGATTGAGGGCGTCGCCAGGATCCCCGCCTCCGGGCCATCGCGCGAGGAGCGCAAGAAGGACCTCGGCACCTGGAGCCTCGCCCTTCGATGTGAGCACGTGGTGCCCTACATCCAACATCGCGAGCACTCCTACGTATCCACCAGCGACGTCGACTGTCCGGCCTACGGGGAGCGTCGTGAAGTAGTGAGCAGTGAGCGGGTAGGGCCCACAAATACCGATAGCGGGACCCTCCGTGCGCGTGCGGTGGCCGATCGGGCGTGCCTCACTGGGGAGTTGGCAGCCGCCGAGGCCAAACTGGCGCGTCAGCAGAAGAACACGGCGGCAACGCAGCGTCATATCGCCGAGATCCAGGAAGCGCTCAGCGAGAAGTCCTGACGGGGCCAACCTCACGCGGAGCCGCAGGGGTAGGCATCGCAGAGGAGCGTTCCCGATCGGGATCAGGACTCCCGGAAGGCGCCGTGAAGGAGCAGACTCACACTGACCCGGGTGCTTGCGAACCGGCACGACGGCGTGCACTTCAAGCCACTCATCCGAGTACATGGCCGCCACAACGCGCTAGACCTGCTCAGCTCCACCGCGACATAGAGGCCCATCCCTTATTTACCGCTATCAGCCGACTCATTTGACGGCTTCGCTGACGCCGCGATCGGCAAGACGGACATTCCGTACGACGCCTTGGTGGACATGCCTCGCTACGCCTCAGCCAAAGCCCGACCCGCTCTCATCGTCACTGGGTGACCACGGATAGCGTTGCTTCGCTCGGGTAAACCCTCACCTCACCGGAGACAACTGTGAACCGCTCGACCCGGCTCGTGGCGGCCGCGCTCACGGCTTCTGCCGCCCTGCTGTTGACCGCCTGCGGCGGCAACTCGGACGGCGACAAGGACAACAAGAAGATCGCCGGGGCGGACACACGGTCAAGTGCCAGCCCGTCGGCCTCCGGTACGCCCGACGACGCAGCAGCGGGCCGTCCAAAGATCACGCTCCCCAAGAGCTTCCAGGCCGACTTTCAGGGGTGGACGAACTCGGACCCCAAGAAGCAGGCGATCTTGAATGACGGCAAGCAGGAACTGCTGGCCGAGTACGCCGCGATCATCGAGGGGAATCCGGACTCGAAGGTGCTGGCCTTCTACACCGACGAGGCGGCCAGCCAGTCAGCCCGCAAATGGATCAAGGGCTTCGTCGACGACGACCTGGTTCTGATCGGCCGCGCCACGGTGTCGAAGCCGCAGGTGAGCATCGCCGATGACGGCAGTGGCGTGTTGTTCTACTGCGTCGACGAGAGCAAGGGCTCCACCAAGAACACCAAGACCGGCAAGGTCGAGCACACACCCCAGAACTCCAAAGCGCGCGTCCAGTACCGCAACCGGCTCGACAAGACGCCACACGGTGTGTGGAAGACGCGCTACTCGGAGACCGACCGGGGCGGCTGCTGAGCATGGCGCGCCCCTACAGGACAGCGAGCCTGCTACTTGCCTCAGCGCTCGTGGTCGTTGCGGTGCCCGGCATGGCCCACGCGTTCGGCGAGGACGACAAGTCCAAGCAGCCGAGCAAACCCTCAGGCCCCAGTGGCGACGCCTCCGGCAAATCGCTCATGGCTTCGGTGTCCAACTCGAAGATAAAGCTCACGTACCCCGGCGGCCGAACAGCGAAGGCTTCCGTGGGCGAGCTCACCTCGGTGGACCCCAACTGGGAGCCACCAGCGTGCTGGTACGAGCCTGCTTTCTCACCGGAGGAGCTCAAGGATGCGGTTGCCACCGGTGAGGGCGGTCTGGTCAACGCGCACGTCTGGTGGAGCAACGGCCTCTGGGTGGACCACTACGAGAAGGGAAAGCCGGACAGCAACTTCGACCTGACTTCGCCCGAGGACACCAGCGCCGAAGGCTACAAGGACTACAACCTCGGCAAGAAGGGCATGTTCTGGCGCAGCGTGGTCCGAGAAGGGCGCTACCAGGATTCCGCAGCGTGGGAGTGCGGCCGCATCATGTTCTGGCAGGATGCCGGCACCATCCCCAAGGACAAGCACGCCCCAACCCCAGAGACGCTCGCCGCGTTCGCCTACGACAAGATCAAGGTCCCGGACACCGAGGTCGAGCTGAAGCCGCAGGCCAAGTCGACGGTGAATCTGCCCACTTGGGCGTGGCTGGACAAGGGAACCTTCAAGGAAGTCACAGTCCGCGCCGACCTGCCGGGCACCGGTCTGTGGGCGGAGACCACAGCAAATCCGGTCGCCCTGCATCTGGAGCCCGGTACCGACGACGCGGAAACCTACCCCGCCTCCGGTGACTGCGAGATCAACGACAACGGCTCGATCGGCGCCCCGTACACCAAAGGCGCCTCTGGTGAAGTCCCGCCATGCGGCATCACGTATCTGCGGGCCGCCGACGGGAAGCCGTTTCAACTCAAGGCATCGATCACCTGGGAAGTCTCCTGGGAGGGCACCGGCGGCGCGAAGGGCGACCTGCCCAACGGCACCTTCGAGACGACCCAGGACATGAACGTCCAGGAAGTCCAGTCCGTCAACCGCTGACCACGGCGGCGGCCGACGAGCACACAACGCACAACGCGACACACTCAGGACCATCTCAACCCACGGGGCGGGCACAGCGCATGGCGGACTTGAAGAAGGATGCGGAATCCCTGCACAAGGCGGCCTCCGCGCTGGGCAAGGTGGATCACCACACCCGCAAGCCGCTCCATGACTTCAAGGCCGCGTCGCACGACATGTCCGCCTTCGGCGTGCTGGGATCGCTGATGAGCGCCAAGGACGACATCCAGGACGGCATGGACACCATCGCCAAGCTCACCAAGAACCTTCACAAGGAGTGGGAGGCCGAGGCTAAGTTCCTGGGCGATGTCTCGGACGCCTTCGACCTGCTGGATGTCCTGCTGAGCGTGGCCGCCCGCGGCGAGAAGGGCTGAGCCGCACGTGGGCTTCGACATCCCTGGCATCGACGCCGACGACCTCAACCCGCTGAAGTGGATCAACAAGGCCAACCACGCCTTCGGCGACACCCTCGCCAGCGGCCTGGAGTTCCTCGGCATCACCGATCCGCTCGTCGACCCCGACGGCATCCGCGAGATAGCCAAGCAGTGGCGGGCCCTGGCCAAAGGACTCGATGGCGCCGCACGCGACGCCAAGTCTGCGCTCAAGGATCTGGAGTGGGAGGGCCAGGCCGCCAAGGCCCTCCACAAGCGGGCCAAGGCATCCCGCACACAGGCCACCGACATGGCCGACTCGCTGCGCGACGGCGCCAAAGCACTGGACGACTTCGCCGACGAGGCCCACGAACTCCTCACCGAGATCGGCGTGATCCTCGCGGAGATCGCCGAGTTCGAGATCGCGGGGCTGGCCTTGTCGGTGCTGACCGGCGGCCTCTCCGCGATCGCCGGCAGCCTCGCGGCCGGAGCGCGGGCCGCGAAGGTCGTGGCGCTGATCGCCCGGATCGAGAAGTCCGGGACCCGCATGGCCTCGGTCATCCGTACCGTCATGGAGGCGATACGCGGCCTGGAGCGGGCGCTGAAGGCCCTCGGAGAGATCAAGACCATCGCCAAGGCCGGCAAACTCGCGGGCGAGGGCATGAAGTTCGCCGCCTTCGACGCATTGTTGAAGGATCCCGGGACCTTCAAGGACCCGGACAAGCTGGCGGAGACCCTGGCCATGGGCGCTGCCTTCGGGGTCGGCATCGGTGGCCTGGGCAAGCTCCTCGGCAAGGGCCTGGGCAAGCTCAAGCCCAGCGAACTCGCCAAGCTCGGCAAGACGTTGGGGCTCGACGGCTCGGGCCTGTCCCGGCTCAAGCTGCGCCCCTCGGAATGGGAGAAGCTGCCCGCCTCCATCAAGGCAGTCCTCAAGAAGTGCGACCTGGACCCGATCGACGTCGCCACCGGCGACATGCTGCTGCCCCAGACCGACGTCCAGCTGCCGGGCACCCTGCCCCTGGTGCTGGAACGCACGCACCTCTCGTCGTACCGATGGGGCGGCTGGTTCGGCCCCAGTTGGGCCTCCACCCTCGACCAGCGCCTCCAGGTCGACGAGGACGGGATCACCTACGCCGCGCCCGACGGTGCCCGGCTGAGCTACCCGCTCCCCGCGCCCGACGGAGAGGCTCCAGTCCACCCCGAGCTCGGCCCTCGAATACCCCTGACCTGGGACACCGAGGTAGAGGGCGCCCTGCGCCTCACCGATCCCGACACCGGCCTCGCCTACGTCTTCCACTCCCCGTGCCCCGCCGATGACGGCCAGGCGGTCGATCTGCCCCTGCAGGCCATCGTGGACCGCAACGGCCAACGCATCACCGTCCACTACACCGCCGACGGCACCCCGATGGAGGTCGCCCACAGCGGCGGCTACCGCATCGCGCTAGACCACCACGGCGACCTGCCCCGCATCAGCGCCCTACGCCTGCTCGACCCGGAGCAACCCGACGGCCGCGGCACGACCCTCGTCTCCTACGGCTACGACGCCCAGGGTGACCTGACCGAGGTCACCAACTCCTCCGGCCTGCCGCTTCGGTTCACCTACGACGCCGAGGGCCGCATCACCTCGTGGACCGACCGCAACAACACCACCTACACGTACACCTATGACGAGCAGGGCCGCGTTGTCCGCACTGAGGGCAGCGACGGCTTCCTCTCCGGCACTTTGTCCTACGACGACGCAGCGCACACGACGCGCGTCACCAACGGGCTCGGCCACACGATTTGCTACGAGCACAACGACGCCTACCGCCTGATCCGCGAGACCGACCCCCTGGGCAACACCACACACCAGGAATGGGACGAGGATCATCGGCGGATCGCGATCACCAACCCACTCGGCCACACCGCCAGGTACACCTACGACGACCGCGGTCATCCGACCGGCGTCATCCGCCCCGACGGCCACACGATCACGGTCACCCACAATGATCTCGGCTTGCCCGTCGAGGCTGTCAACGCCGACGGCGCCACCTGGCGCCGCGAGTACGACACCCGCGGCAACCTGACGGCGGTGACCGACCCCACCGGCGCCGCAATCCGCTGCACCCACACGCCCGAAGGCCACCTCAGCACCGTCATTGATGCGCTTGGCAATACCACTCGTATCGAGTGCGACAGGGCGGGCCTGCCGCGGAAGGTCATCGACCCTCTGGGCGCGGTGACCAGTTACACCCGCGATGCCTTCGGCCGCCCGACCTCCATCACGGACCCGCTCGGTTCGATAACCCGCCTGGAGTGGACACCCGAGGGCAAGCTCGCCCGGCAGCAGGATCCAGACGGCGCGGTGCAGCTGTGGACGTACGACGGCGAAGGCAACTGCCTGACCCGCACCGACGCGCTCGGCCAGATAACCACATTCGAATACACCGCCTTCGACCTTCTGACTGCCCGCGTCGATCCCGACGGCAGCCGGTACGCCTTCACCCACGACCTCGAGCTACGCCTGACCCAGGTCACCAACCCCCAGGGCCTGAACTGGGATTACACCTACGACCCGGCTGGTCGCCTGACGGCCGAGACCGACTTCGACGACCGCACCATCACCTACACCCACGACGCCGCAGGCCGCACCACCGCACGCACCACTCCCCTCGGCGACGTCGTCGGCTACACCTACGACGCGCTCGGTCGGCTCACGGAGAAGGACGCCGCCGGACTCCTCACCCGGTACAGCTACGATCCGGCCGGGCGAATGCTGGCAGCCGCCAACACGGACCACGAGCTGGCTCTTACGTACGACTCCGCAGGCCGCCTCACCGCTGAGGCGACCGACGGGCGTACCGTCCGGCACACCTATGACGCCGTGGGGCGCCCCGTGCGCCGCACGACGCCGACGGGTGCCACGACCAGCTACGCGTACGACGCGGCAGGTAACCGCACCGAACTGGTCACTCCCACCGGGCATGCCCTCAGCTCCAGCCACGACCTCGCCGGGCAGGAACTCCTGCGCACCCTGGACGATGGCACCCTGACCATTGCGCAGTCCTGGGACCCCACCGGCCGCCTGACCCAGCAACGCCTGGTCGGTGGGACGGGCACCTCACACACCCGCGACTACAGCTACCGAGCCGATGGCTACCTCGCGCTCCTGGAGGACAGCCGCAGCGGCCCCAGCCGCTACGACCTCGACCAGCTTGGCCGGGTCACGGGTGTGAGCGCACGCAAGTGGTCCGAGACCTACGCCTACGACGCTGTCGGCAACCAAACCTCGGCTGCCTGGCCGGATACCCGCCCAGACGACGACGCCCGCGGCGAGCGGAACTACAACGGCACCCGTCTCATCACTGCGGGGAGTTTCCGCTACGAATACGATGCCGCCGGCCGCCTTACGCTGCGGCAGAAGACTCGCCTCTCCCGCAAGCCCGACGCCTGGCACTACGTCTGGAACTCCGACAACCAACTTACGGAGGTCACCACACCTGACGGAACTCGCTGGCGCTATACCTACGACCCTCTCGGGCGGCGAACGGCGAAGCTATGTCTCGCTGAGAATGGCGATTCGACCGTCGAGCAGACCACGTTCACCTGGGCCGGCTCGGTCCTCATCGAGGAAATCACCACCGCTCCGGAACAACGGCAGGGCTCCGTCGCCCTCACCTGGGACCACGATGGCCTGCACCCGGTCGGGCAGACAGAACGCCGTCTGGATGCGATCACGCAGGAAGAGATCGACGCCCGATTCTTCGCGATAGCCACAGACCTCGTCGGCACCCCGACTGAGCTCATCGGCACCGACGGCAACATAGCGTGGCACACGCGCACCAGCCTGTGGGGCACTACTACATGGTCTCGACAGAGCTCCGCATACACCCCCTTGCGTTTCCCGGGGCAATACTTCGACCGGGAAACTGGCCATCACTACAACGTTCACCGCTACTACGACCCTGCCACCGCCCGCTATCTCACACCCGACCCGCTCGGCCTTACCCCAGCCCCCAACGCGGTTACGTACGTGCGCAACCCCACGGCATGGGCGGACCCCATGGGCCTGGCGCCTTGCCTCGCCCTGGGGCTGAGTAACAAGGGAGAGCTGGCGCGATTCGCGGATGAGCATGGATTCAGGAATCTCATGCATATTCCTGACAGAAACGACGTGTTGGCCCTGGTGCGGAATATCGTGCACGAGCAGCCGAGCCGAAATATTCACGTACGGCTGGACGGATTCATGATGGAGAGCGGCAAGAAGGGGACGCCGCAGGAGCTATTTGAGGACTTCTATAAGGCTGGGCGAGTCGGCGGAAATTGGATCACGACACAACGTGAGATGCACATGCTGGGAGAATCTGTGCGACTCGGCGACAGGAACTGGAGCTCCATAACTTTCTGGAAGAATGGCGAGCGGACCCACCTGACCCTGCCAGACTTTGCCGCACTGCGCCGCGCCGCGGGTATAGTTTAGGGCACCGCAAGGCCGTGTGGCACGTGAATGAGCGCGCGCGAATGAATACGGAGCATCAAGAATGCAAATCGCTAGCTGGGAACGCAACTTTCAGGTTTGGCACTACACGTTCAGCTATGCGCAGCTTTTGCTGCGAAGCGGGCAGCGAGATGACATGGACAAGCGCATCGACGTGCTGTTTTCGAGAGTTCGCCACATGGAGCTCCCGCATGAGTTGAATGAGCTCACTATTGACGAGCTCCCGGTCTCAGAGAAGGACCTACCTGCAGGCGCTTCCATCGAGTACGGCGTTCCATGCAAGCTTTTCCTGATCAACGGCGGAATTGGGAAAATTTACGCCGGAGGCTGTAAATGGCATGAAGATTATGAATGGCTCGATGCGCCATCACATTTTGGCCCTCTTCGAGGGGTCAAGTGACGGATCGCCTCACAAGAATGTGCTCCGTGGATACTGGGTATTCACATTGCGCATCCGAGAGGCATCCCCTGTGCGGCGAGGAAGACAATACAACCCTGGTGAGCCTCTGAGGAGTGTGAACTCCAGGCTTCCATCGAGGCCCCCTCCAGGAGGGTGCGCGTCTGGATCTTCCCCGAAGAATTCTCCGACTCTCCAACAATCCAGCGCCCTATGAGTTTTGACCCCAATCCTGCTTCCGTGGTGTAGCCGAGACCGCCGTCCTGCACCTCGGAAGAAGTGTGAGCAAGCGATGCGCAGCCACATGACGGCCCCGGTGCCAAGGTCTATCGATTCGACTACCGTAATCAACGGCAAGCCATCGGGTTCATCGACCCTGGGGCACAGAATTCTCGTGTATCGTGAGTGGCGGACGGCTTTGGTGATGGGCATTGAGATGATGGATGCCCGCGACGCACTTTGGCAAATACTGACGCCGGCATTTGAATTCAGGAGCGACTGGCTGCAGGACGGAGGTAAGCGACAAGCTCCGCTTCGCCAGGACACGCGAGGTTCGCGGTGATCCTTACTGGAACCCGGTCCTCGCGGCTGCCGAACGTGCCAAGCAGCTCATTGAGGCGACCGCGCAGACTGCCCTTGGTGAGCTGAACATCGAGGTCGACAAGAACGCAGCGCTCCCCGCGCTCATCAGCACGGTCCAGAAGGCGTTGAAGCTCGACGCCGGCTCGGCACCCGACGGACCTGATGGCAGCAAAGCCGTGAAGAAGATCCTTTCGGGTTCGGTGAACATCGCGGTCGGAGTCGCCGAACTGCGCAACCAGGGTTTCGGCAGCGGTCACGATCAGGCAAGCGCGCCGTTGGGCCCTGGAGTGCGACATGCCCGCCTGACAGTCAACGCTGCCGTCACCTGATGCGAGTTGATTCTCGACACTCTGGCGGACCCCACGGCACCGTGGCGCAAGACCCAGGTCTAATCGCTCCGACAAACGCACACAGGACCCTGCAGCGGATCGCGCGAACGTGCTTCCGCAATGCGACTTGCAGATGAGGCTCGGATGCGACGCCCCGGGCGTACGTCCGGCGCTGGGAGAATTCTGGGAGATGATCTTCCTCCGGAGGCCAACCGAGACCTCACCGAACCACCTCAGACCGACGCCCTGACCTGCACGTTTACAAGATCCGCAGGTATCGATCTTGCTCGAACCTCATTCGGGACGAAGACGTCGTGGGTTCAAATCCCGCCACCCCGACAGCTGAAACAGCAGGTCAGGCCCGGTTTCCAGAAATGGGAACCGGGCTTGACTCATTCTCTGGGGCCGCTTGGGGAGTGAGCGGGGAGTGGATCATGGAGATCTCGCTCCCCGGGAGTGGCAGGGAGATCCGACTTCGGACGCCGCGGGTCGCCTCACCCACGGCCTGGCAGCTGTTACGAGTTTCTCTACCTCCATTCAGGGACAGCGCTCGCTGACCCAGCGCCGCCCGGCCGTCCTCTCCACCACAGCGGCGTTGCCGACGCCCAAGACGCCCGTGGCGCAGGCGCCACGCCGATGACGGACGCCGCTCCTGCGGACCTGGATCCGCTTCATACGCCCGTACGCCGCGACCGGCGAGGCGCATCCCGCACGGTTCCCACCCGCCTGCGCCCAGCATCGTCGCCACTGAAGGCGCCCCGCAGCCATTGGAATCCCCGGTCTCCCCGATGGCCGCCCAACTCTCTCCGCCCGAGGCGCTGCTGGCACTCGCTGCCGACTACAACCGTCACAACGATGCCCTCAACTCCCTGGCCATCATGGAAATCAACGGCACCAGCCCTGCGACCGCGGTCAGCAAGCAGATCCCCCGAACCCAGCACCTGGCCGACTCAGCGCTCCACATTGTCGACGCGCTGAACCACCAGCGGATGTGCCACAGCCTCGACGACGCCCGTGTGGGCGCCCCCAGTGAGGACGGCCCACCCCTGACGCTCCCGGAAGCCCGACCCGAGGTGCGAGACCGCCTCGTCCTCGTACGGCAGGACGGGTTGCGGGTGCTTGTGGTGTGCCTGACGGGGTGGGCAGCCGCGCGAACGGAGCGGGTGGCGATGCTGGCGGGCCGGTCGACGGGCGCAGTCCTGGACGAGCTGGATCTTGCGCGCTTGGAGACCATGTCCGACGACTGACCGCTCCACTCGCTCACCGTACGGCGTCGCACTCACCACGCGACCGGCAGCGCCTCGGGACCGCGGATCAGGGCGTTGCGGCGCCAGGGGATCGCGTGCGGGGCGGTCGCGAGGCGCAGGGTGGGGAGGCGGTCGAGGAGGGTGTCGAGGAGAAGGTCGATCTGGAGGCGGGCGAGCGGGCCGCCCGTGCAGTAGTGAGTGCCGTGGCCGAAGGAGACGTGCGGGTTGTCCGGGCGGTCGAAGTCGATGCTTTCGGGGTCCGGGAAGACGGCCGGGTCGCGGTTGGCCGCCAGGTACGAGACGTAGACCGGGTCGCCCTTCCTGATGCGGCGGCCGCGCAGCTCCACGTCCTCCGTTGCGATGCGGGCGAGGCCGACCGAATTGCGGTGCGGGATGTAGCGGAGCAGTTCATCGATGGCCCGGGGGCGGATCGTGGGGTCGGTCCGCATGCGGTGGAGGAGGTGGGGGTGGGTGAGGAGCAGGAAGAACATCTGGCCGGTGTTGTTCGTGACGGCCTCGCCGCCGATCTGCAGCGGGCCCGCGACGCCGATGGCCTCCTCCTCCGTCAGATCGCCGCGGTCCACCCCGGCGGCCAGGAGCGACATGATGTCGCCGGCGGCGGGTTCGGCGTTGAGGTCGGGGTCGGGTTCCGTCGTGGGGGCGAGGGCGGGTCGGTCGGTGCGGCGGGCGCGGATCTCGTCGGCGAGCCAGCCGTACAGCTCGTCCTTCGCTCGGCCCGTGACCGTCGCGTCGCGTGACGGGAACACGATCTCCTGGGTCAGACGGTGCAGGCGCGGGCGGTCGGCCTCGGGTACGCCCATGACCTCGCAGTGCACCGCGATGGGGAACGGTTCGAGGACGCGGGCCGTGAGATCCGCCGGTGCGCCGTCCCGTACGAGGGTGTCCACCAAGGCGTCGAGGGTCTCCTGCGCCCGGGCGCGCAGCCGCGCCACACCACGCGCCGTAAAGGCGGGAGCGACCACGCGGCGCAGCCGGTTGTGGTCGGGCGGGTCGGCGAAGGCGAGCGCGCCGGGCCGGGGTTTGAAGTGCGGGGCGAGGCGGGTGATCGGACGTTCGGGGACGGGGCCACGGACGAAGCGGGGGTCGTTCGTCACGGCGCGTACGTCGTCGTAGCGGGTCACGAGCCAGGCCCAGCCCTCGCCGTACGGCAGCTTGATGCGGGTGAGGGGGCCTTCGCGCATCAGCTCGGTCAGGACCGGGTCGAAGTCGGGGCCCTGGATGTTCTGGGCGGGCCAGTCACGGACGATGGGTTCCTGGGTCCGGTGTTCGCCGAGTTGTTCTTCGCGGTGTTCTTCGCGGTGTTCTTCGGGTGCGAGGCGGTGTTCTTCGGGTGCGAGGCGGTGTTCTTCGGGTGCGAGGCGGTGTTCTTCGGGTGAGAGGTCGTCGAGCACGTGTCCGTCTCCATCTCCGTACGTACTTCGTACGTGTCGTACGTACGCATGTGGCTGTCGTATCCGTGGCTATGCCTGTGAGGGCTCTCCCCCACCGTCAGGCATCGTCGGGCGGAGGTCGCACCGGCGTACTCCAGATGGCTGTCCGGCCCGCCGGGACCGACCCGTGCTGCCTAGCGTGGGCGCATGGACAGCTTGGACACCTCCACGGCGCGTGCGTCTGCGGACGAAGCCGCAGATCAGAGGAGTTGGAAGGCGCTCGGGGTCCTGCTGACCGCCGGGTTCATGACGCTGCTCGACACGTCGATCGTCAACGTGGCGCTGCCCTCCATCGAGCGTGGCCTCGGCGCCGCGGAGGCGGAGCTGTCGTGGGTGGTGTCGGGCTATGCGCTGGCGTTCGGACTCGTGCTGGTGCCGGCGGGGCGTCTGGGGGATCTGTACGGGCGGCGGGAGGTGTTTCTGGGTGGGCTCGCGCTGTTCACGCTGGCCTCCGTGGCGTGTGGACTCGCGCCCGGGGCCACCTGGCTCGTCGTGTTCCGGCTCCTGCAGGGTGCCGCCGCGGGCATGGTGTCGCCGCAGGTGTCGGGGCTGATCCAGCAGATGTTCCAAGGGCCGCTGCGGGCACGGGCGTTCGGGCGGCTCGGCAGCGTCGTGGGGATCTCGACGGCGGTCGGGCCGCTCGCCGGCGGGCTGCTCATCGAGGGCTTCGGGGCGGAGCACGGGTGGCGCGCGGTGTTCTTCGTGAACCTGCCGATCGGGGTGGCCGCGTTCGCGGCGGCCCTGCGGCTGCTGCCCCGTACCGAGCGAACCGGGCGCGGGCGGACCGGCTTCGACCTGGTCGGTGTGGTGCTGCTCGGCACCGGGGTCGTCGCCATCATGCTGCCCCTGGTGCAGGAGCAGCAGTGGGCCGGGCGGGGCAAGTGGCTGCTGATTCCCGTCGGGGTCACGCTGCTCGCGGGCTTCTGGGGGTGGGAGCGGCGAGCATCGCGACAGTCGGCGCGGGGCCGCGCACCGCTGGTCGATCTGCGGCTGTTCGGGCTGCGGTCCTTCTCACTGGGCGCGCTGCTCGGACTGGCGTACTTCTCGGGGTTCACGACGCTGTTCTTCGTCTACACGCTGTTTCTGCAGAACGGGCACGGTCTCAGCGCCCTGCAGGCGGGCCTGGCCGCCACGCCGGTGGCCGTCGGGTCGGCGGGCGCTGCGGCGGCGGGCGGGCGGCTCGTGGTCAGGCACGGGCGGCGCCTGGTGGCGTACGGCCTGGTCGGGGTCGCGCTCGGCCTTGCGGGCACGATGGCGGTGGTGCAGTTCGTGCCCGGACGCGCTGTGGCCCTTGTGGCGGCCGTGCCGCTGCTGTTGGCCGGGGTCGGCTCCGGGCTCGTGATCTCGCCGAACACCACGCTCACGCTGTCCAAGGTGCCGGTGTCCCTGGGCGGTTCGGCCAGCGGCGTCCTGCAGACCGGTCAGCGCATCGGCTCGGCGGCGGGCATCGCGATGGTCGGCGCCGTCTTCTTCGCCCACGTCGCCAACCACGACGGCTGGGGGCGGGCCCTGCAGCTCGGGCTGCTCACGGCACTCGCGTTCGTGCTCCTTGCACTCGCCGTCGCCGTCGCGGACGTGCGTGGCGAGCGTCGGGAGGCTCCGCCTGACTGACCACCCGGGGCGTCCCGGTCAGCGACGGCCGCGCGGTGACCCGCTCGGTGGTGGTGTGCCGCCTCCATTCGGCTCTCCGGCCGCGCGGGGTCCGCCGTACAGCCGCAGGATGGCGGTGTTCAGCCGGGAACCGGGATCCACTCGGCGGTTCGCCTCCCGTCGAAACCAGGGACCACCAGGAGCACTTGTGGCCACAGCCGTGTCTATCTGAGTGACTACGGCTTCGGGGGCGTGGGCGTGGGCGTGCCGAAGATGCCGTCCATGGCGATGGCGCCGGTCTGGATCACTGGGCGGATCTGCTTGCGGTAGACCTCCTCGGTCACGGTGGCGTCCGCTTCATTGCGCCGCGAGGCGAGCGTGCCGTCTCGACTGCTGCCGGCCCCTCTTCCCATCCGTGTCGAAGGTTGCAGCATGCACGGCGGCGACGATCGTCGCCATGACGAGACCCCCAGCCAGTTCTTCGGGTTGCCGAGCACCGGCTCCAGGGCCCGCGAGCCGTAGATGATCACCGGCTGATGCGGGCCGTCCGGCGAGGTGCGCCACAGGACCATGAGGCCGGCCGGTCAGCGGCGCCAGGCCGTACGTCGATACGGCGTGACCACCGGGGAGGCAGACTGGAGCTCGCCCGCAGGGCGCCTCCGTGGCCCTGGTCGGACGGCGCGAGGACCGGCTCACCGGCCTCGCCGCCGAAATCTCCGAGGCAGGCGGAAAGGCCCTGGCCGTGCCCGCCGACATCACCACCTCCCAAGCCGCCGCGGAAGCGGTCGAGCGGACCGTCGCGGGCCTTGGCCGCCTGGACACCGTGGTCAACAACGCCGGCCTCATGCTGCTCGGACCCACCCCCGGCGCGGATCTGAACGACTGGCAGCGCATGGTCGACATCAACCTCATGGGCCTGATGTACACCAGCCACGCGGCCATCCCTCACCTGGTCAAGGCCGCCGCCGACGGCCCGCGCCAGGTCGCCGACATCGTCAACATCAGCTCGCTGAACGGCCGTAGCGCCTACGCCATGATGGCCGTGTACACCGCCACCAAGTTCGGCGTCACCGGCTTCAGCGAGGCGCTGCGCCAGGAACTGGCCAAGCAGCACGTCCGCGTGTCCGTCGTCGAGCCGGGCAGCGTCGACACCGAACTGCGCTCCCACAACTCGGACGCCGTCCAGCAACTGCTCAACGCCGGCCTCGGCGACATCGAGCGGCTGCAGAGCGAGGACATCGCCGACACCGTCGGTTACATCGTCACCCGCCCCCGGCACGTCGCCGTCAATGAGCTGCTCGTGCGCCCCACCGAGCAGGGTTGAGCACCATGGCACCGTGACCAACTCCGGGACGAGCACGGGGAATTAGGGGAATTTGGGGAACTAATGGTGGCCCGTGCCGCTCTCGCACCAGCCGCCGACATCGTCCGTGCCTGCCCGCTGCTTGCCGCTGCCATCGCCCTCGGAGACGGCCTGTGGCAACTGGCGCAGGGGGCTCCGGCGGGCTCGGCGGATGCGGACAACCTGCGGCGCTTCGTGGCGGGTGCCCAGGCAGGCAACCCTGCGGGAGGCCGCGAGCTGCTGCGCAACCGCTTCGAGGAAGTCGTCCCCAGTCGCACCGTATGGCGCAACACACCCCCGGCCTTCGTCCTCCACGCCCGCAGACCCCGCCCCTAAACCCCACCCGCCAAAGCGTCGTCAGTAAGGCACCGTGTCGCAGAAGGTCTCCGCCCAGGCAGAGGCGCCGTACTTGTTGGCCGCGCGTACCGTCATGCAGATCTCGTCGCCGGAGTACGGGCCCTTGATCGTGTAGCTGGTGCTGCCGGTGGAGTACGTGGTGTCCACGTTCTTCTCGGTGAAGTTGCTGCCCTTGTTGGTGTAGTGGACGTCGTATCTGGTCGCCCGGGGGATCGCCGACCAGCTCACCTTGACCGGCATGTCGCATGCGCCGACACAGGAGTTGGTGTACACGGCCCGGTAACTCGTCAGGGCGGGGGGCGGTGAACCGGTGGACGAGTCGTCGGAGCCGGATGAATCTCCGCCGTCCGAGCCCGAGGTGCCGGATGAGCCGGATGAGCTGGATGAGCCGGATGAATCCGCGGGGTCGGATCCGTTGCCGGTGCCCGTGGTGTCCGAGTCGTCGCTGTCGTCGGACGGTGAACTGCTGTTGCTCTCCTGGGCGTTCGGGGAGTCCTTCTCGTTGTCCTTCTTCTTGCCGTCCTTGTCTTTTTTCTTTTCTTCCTTGGACGGTGAACTGCTGGGGGCCGTGGGTGAGTTGTTGCCGCCCGGCGTGGCGCTTGCGCTGTTGCCCGGAGGGCGGGCGTTTGTTCCGTCTCCGTCGCCGCCCCCGAACGGCTGGATCAGGGCCACCGTGCCGCCGCCGACCGTGATGACGGCGACGATGGGCAGCGCGATGATCGTGCGGCGGCGCCCTCGCTTCTTGGTGTCGTTGGCCGGCTGGGCTGCCGGGGCGACGACCGGGGTGTCCGGGGTGGCTTCGGGAGGGCTCTCCTTCGGGCGCAGGCCGACCGTTGCTCGGTCCACCGGCTCCTCCCGTAGCGGCGCCGCCTCGGCGTCGAGCAGTCGGGCGGACTGTTGTGCGATGTGGGTGACGACGTCGGCAGGCAGCCAGGCGGCGCCCGCGGCGTGGGGGCGGGGGCGCTCGGGGGTCTCCAACAGGTCGTCGATGTCCGGCCGTTGGGCGATGTCCTTCGTCAGGCAGCGGGCTATCAGGTCCCGCAGCGAGGCGTCCTTGACGCGCCTCAGATCGGGTTCGCCCTCCACGATCTGGAACATCACCGCGTGCTGATTGCTCGCCCCCTGCCCGAACGGCAGCTGCCCCGTCGCCGCATACGTCAGTACGCACCCGAGGGTGAACACGTCGCTCTTGGCCCCGGCGCGCTGTCCGCGCACCTGCTCGGGCGACATGAAGCCGGGAGAGCCGATGGCCATTCCCGTACTGGTCAGCAGGGACTCGACGGATGTTTCGAGCGCCCGCGCGATCCCGAAGTCGATGACCTTCGTGCCGTCCACGGTGAGCATCACGTTGGACGGCTTCAGGTCGCGGTGCACGATCCCGGCGCCGTGGATGTCCTTGAGTGCCTTCAGCAACCCGTCGGCGAGGGTGTGCAGGGATGTGGGCGGCAACGGGCCGTGGCGTCGCACCACTTGTTCGAGGGAGAGGCCGGGAACGTATCCCGTTGCGACCCACGGCGGCTCGTCGGCCGGGCCCGCGTCCAGCACCGGCGCCGTGTACTGCTCCCCGACCTTCCGCGCCGCCTCGATCTCGCGTCGGAACCGCGCCCTGAAGTGCTCGTCGGACACATGCTCTTCGTGCACCACCTTCACGGCCACGGTCCGTCCGCTGTCCGACCGCGCGAGGAACACCCTCCCCATGCCGCCGGCACCGAGCCGCCCGAGCAGCAGATACGGACCGATGCGGGCGGGATCGCTCACCGCGAGCGGCTTGATGCCCCCGTCGACGCAGTCGTCCCGATCGTCGGCCTCATCCCGCTCATCCCGCTCATCCCCGTTCGTACCGCTCATGATGGCGTGCTTCCCCCGGCTCTGCTCTTCGCGCCTGGTCAACGGCGTAACTCGGTTGAGAATAGACGTTGTTGATGTGGCTGGTGATTCAAACCGGGGGGTGGTGACGTCTACCTTTTGCCTTCGGAGCTTTGGACCCTCGGAGCCTCGGAGCCTCGGAGCTTCGGACCCTCGGAGCTTCGGAGCTTCGGAGCGAGCGACTCGTACGACGACCTCCGATGAGTTTCCGCATGGACCAGAGTCAATAGACACGTAACCGCAAAGCGGGGATGCGACCCCGCGACCCAGCGACCCCGCGACAGCCACCCCAGGAGATCTTGAGATGCGTACGTTGATCAGCACTGCTTTCGTCTCGCTCGACGGCGTCGTGGAGGCCCCGGGAGGCGAGCCCGGCTACCGGAACTCCGGCTGGACCTTCAAGGACATCGAGTTCGTCCCGGAGGCCTACGAGATCAAGGGGCGGGAGCAGAAGGAGGCCACGGCGATGCTGTTCGGCCGGGCCAGCTATGAGGCGTTCAGCCCGGTGTGGCCGGGCATGGAGGAGTTCGCGGACTACAAACTGCTGCCGAAGTACGTCGTCTCCAGCACCCTCTCCGAGGACGCCCTGGTCGACGGCTGGGGCGAGACCACGATCCTGCGCTCCCTCGACGACGTCGCCGCGCTGAAGGAGACCGATGGCGGCCCGATCATCATGCACGGCAGTGCCACCCTGAACCGGAATCTGTCCGACGCCGGTCTGATCGACCGCTACAACCTGCTCGTCTTCCCGCTGCTCCTCGGCGCGGGCAAGCGGCTGTTCAGCGCCACGGACAAGGACGCCCAGAAGCTGAAGCTCGTCGAGCACGAGGCGTACGCCAACGGCATTCAGCTGAATGTCTTCGACGTCGTCCGCTGAGGACTGTCGTCTGCGGCAGACCCCCGCCGGGGCCTGCCCCGCAGTACCCTTGGCCTACCGAGGCTCCGCCCTCGGCACGGCCGCTGTGAGCGGCCGCGCTCCCGGAGGAGTGTGAGTGTCATGGAGAGTGCCATCGTGTTCGCGGCCATCAGCCAGATGTTCGTTGTCGGGGTGC
>NZ_JBHYIG010000179.1:1628-20405 GCF_042740015.1 Streptomyces sp. NPDC059037 | reverse complement strand
GGCCAGCTCCGCGGGGGCGGCCCCTCTCTTCCCTCCGCGGCCCCCGGGCGGTTAGAGCGCCCCGGAACACTGGGGGGGGCGCCTGGGGGCGCCCCGACCGTTAATCGGCAGATCCCGGTGCCGTGACCCCCTTGACCGACCCATTGGTACAGACCAAAATCCAGCCATACCCGTTCGAGCCTGGAGCTCACCCCCACGTCGGGCCGACCTTCCCCTGTCCGCAGGCAGAAAGTGACCGACGTGAAACCGCTCCGCCGCACCGCCATGTCCCTGTCCCTCGTCCTCGCCGCCACCGCGCTGCTCCCCGGATGCGGCGTCCTGCCCGGCGGGGACGAGGAGCAGCGGACCATCACCGTGTGGTTCATGAAGGACAGCGCTTCGGCGGATTTCATCAAGCGGTTCACCGAGGACTTCGAGCAGCAGCACGGCGACATCGACCTGGAGATACGTATCCAGGAATGGACCGGCATCGGCGACAAGGTCAAGGCCGCGCTGAAGGCCGAGGACGGCCCGGACGTGATCGAGGTCGGCAACACGCAGGTCGCTCAGTACGTCGACGAGGGCGGGCTCCATGACCTCACCCTGGAGTCCGCGCGCGATCTCGGCATGAAGGACTGGCTGCCGGGTCTGGCCGAGCCGGGGCGGTACAACGGCAGTCAGTACGGCGTGCCCTGGTACGCCGCCAACCGCGTCGTCATCTACAACAAGGACCTCTTCGCGCAGGCCGGGATCGAGCAGCCGCCGAAGACGCGGGCGCAGTGGCTCACGGATACGCAGCGGCTCAACTCCGGGGGAAATCAGGGGATCTACCTGGCGGGCCAGGACTGGTACACCCTGTCGGGGTTCATCTGGGACGAGGGCGGTGACCTGGCCAAGGAGACGAACGGGGTGTGGCGGGGCAGCCTGCACTCGCCCGCGGCGCTGCGGGGCATGGAGTTCTACCGGCAGCTCCAGGCGCTGGGTTCGGGCCCCCGCGACGCGGACGAGGAGCATCCGCCGCAGGCCGGGGTGTTCGCGCGGGGTGACGTGGCGCAGATCGTCGCCGTGCCGGGGACGGTGCGGGCGATCGAGGAGAAGAATCCGAAGCTGAAGGGGAAGCTCGGCTACTTCCCCATCCCCGGGAAGACGGCGGGCAAGCCGGGGGCCGTCTTCACCGGTGGGTCCGATCTCGTGGTGCGCGGCAAGACCGGTGACCGCAAGGGTGCGGTCGCCGTGATCGAGGCGCTCGCCGGGAAGAAGTGGCAGACGGAGCTTGCCCGGACCATGAACTACGTGCCGAACAAGACGACGCTTGCCTCTGCCGTGTCGGATGAGCCGGGGGTCGCGGCGATGGCCGCGGGGGCGGCGCGGGGGCGGGCGACTCCGGCCTCCCCGAAGTGGGCAGCGGTGGAGGCGGACAATCCCATCAAGGCGTACATGTCGAAGGTGCTGGGCGGGGGTGAGGCGGCGGTGGAGGCGGGGGTGGCTTCCCGCCGGATCACCAAGGAACTGGACGTGAGCGGGCCGTGAGGGGCGTTCTCTTTCCCCAACCCCGCCCCTTCCCGAGACTTTCCGGCTGCGCCGGCCGCGAGGTGGCCGCAGATCACCGGCTTCGCCGAGTTCGTCCTCAAACTCCCCCAAGCTCTTGAAGAGCAAGGGGGACCCCCTCGACGGGCTGAAAGGCTACGGGGCAATCGGGTGGGTGGGCGGGAAAGGTGGGGTTGGGGAAGGGAAAGACCTACCGCGCCACGCTCAACGACAACGCGAAGCGCCCCCTCTCATCCGTCCACCAATGCGTCAGCTTCAGGTCCGCCGCGGACAGTTCCGCCCGCACCCCGTCCTCCCGGAACTTCGCAGAGACCTCCGTCCGCATCTCCTCGTGCCGCTCGAAGTCGACCGCCAGGTCGAGCGCCGGGATCTTCACCGTCTGCGTGGCCCGCGACCGCAGCCGCATCTCGATCCACTCGTGCTCGCGGTCCCAGACGGCGACGTGCGAGAACGCGTCGGGGTCGAAGTCGGCGCCCAGTTCGCGGTTGATGACGGTCAGGACGTTCTTGTTGAAGGCGGCCGTGACGCCCGCCCCGTCGTCGTACGCGGAGACGAGCACCGACTCGTCCTTCACCAGGTCCGTGCCGAGCAGCAGCGCGTCACCAGGGGAGAGCAGGGCACGTACCGACGTGAGGAAGGCGGCGCGTTCGGCCGGCAGCAGATTGCCGATGGTGCCGCCGAGGAAGGCCACCAGACGCGGGCCCGGCGTGCCCGGCAGGGCGAGGCCGCGGGTGAAGTCGGCGATCAGGGCGTGTACGTCGAGTGCCGGGCGCGAGGCGAGGAGCGTGTTCGCGGCGCCGGTCAGCGCGCTCTCGCTGACGTCCACCGGGACGTACGTGTGCAGCGAGGGCAGCGCGTCGATGAGGTGACGGGTCTTCTCCGACGAGCCCGAGCCCAGCTCGATGAGGGTGCGCGCGTCCGTCACGGCGGCGATCTCCGCGGCGCGTGTCTGCAGGATCTCCCGCTCGGCGCGCGTCGGGTAGTACTCGGGGAGTGTGGTGATCTCGTCGAACAGGGCGCTGCCGCGTGCGTCGTAGAACCACTTGGGAGGAAGCGTCTTGGGCGTACGGGTGAGGCCTTGCAGGACGTCGGCGCGCAGGGCGGCGTCCGTGGCGTCCTCGGGCAGGGTGCGGGTCAGCAGGAACGGGCTCACGCGGTGGGCTCCTTGAGCGGGGTCAGCAGGACATCGGTACGGCTCGCGGCGAGCAGCGTGCGGTCGGGGACCTGACGCCAGTGCGGATCGTCGTCGTAGGGCTCGGAGGCCACGACGGTGCGGCGGCCCGGTTCGGTGAGATACCAGAGGGTGTCGCCCCAGGCGGTCGCCGCGATCGTCTCGCCGTTGGTGAGGAGAAGGTTGAGACGTGATCCGGGGGCCGCCTCGGCCACCTCGGTCACGGTGTCCGCGAGGGCCTGTCCCTCGTCGTCACCGCCGCGCAGCCGGTGCAGGACGAGCGCCCACACCAGCGCGGAATCGCAGCGCGCCTCCATCGAGAGCAGCTCGGCGGGCGGCAGGCCCGAGGTGAGCGGTCCGAGAGAGCGTGGCCAGCCCGCCACCGCGCCGTTGTGGCTGAACAGCCAGGCTCCGGCGGCGAACGGCGCCGCCGCCGCTTCCCCGTCGGCGCCCGCCACGGTCGCGTCCCGCACCGCGGCGAGCAGGGCACCGGACCGTACGACCCGGGCGAGGTCCGCGAAGGACCGGTCGCCCCAGATCGGCCCGGCACGGCGGTAGCGGGCGGGCTCGGGATCGCCGTCGGCGTACCAGCCCACCCCGAATCCATCGGCGTTGACCGTGCCGTAGCGCTGCTGCCGGGGCGCCCACGACTGGCGGAACAGGCTGTGCTCGGGCTCCACCAGGAGCTTGCCCAGCGGCTCCTGGGGTCCCAGGTAAGCGAGGTGACGGCACATCAGACGGCCTCCGCCGGGCCGCTGGGCCCGGTCCCGGACGGACCCGCGTCGCGAGCCGTGCGGAATCCGGAGAAGATCTGCCGCCGCACCGGATGGTCCCAGTTGCGGAACGTGCCCCGGCAGGCCACCTCGTCCACGGAGAACGCACCGCCCCGCAGCACCTTGTAGTCACCGCCGAAGAACACGTCCGAGTACTCGCGGTAGGGGAAGGCGGCGAAACCCGGATAGGGCAGGAAGTCGCTCGACGTCCACTCCCACACGTCGCCGATCAACTGGCGTACGCCGAGCGGCGATTCACCGGCCGGATAGCTGCCCGCCGGAGCCGGCCGCAGGTGCCGCTGGCCCAGGTTGGCGCGCTCGGGCGTGGGGTCCGCGTCGCCCCACGGGTAGCGCATGGACCGTCCTGACGCCGGGTCGTGCCGGGCGGCCTTCTCCCACTCCACCTCGCTGGGCAGCCGCCGGCCGGCCCAGCGGGCGTACGCGTCCGCCTCGTACCAACTGACGTGCAGGACCGGCTCGTCGGGCGGCACGGCCTCCACCGTCCCGAAGTGGCGGCGCAGCCACTGCCCCGCGTCGCGGCGCCAGAACAGCGGCGCCGAGAGCTTGTTGCCCCGGACCATGTCCCAGCCCGCGGGGGCCCACCAGCGCTCGTCCGTGTAGCCGCCGTCGGCGATGAAGCGCTGGAACTCGGCGTTGGTCACCGGCGTCGTGTCGATGAAGAACGGCGGGACGAGGCGGTGGTGCGCCGGACGTTCGTTGTCCAGCGCCCACGGTTCGGTGGACGTGCCCATCGTGAACGGGCCGCCGGGGACGAGGACTTCGGAAGGACCGGTGAACGGCGGCGCGGGAGCGGGATCGGGAGCGGTGAGCGCCGTCGGCCCCGAGCGCAGCTGATGGGTGATCAGCATCGTCTCGTCGTGCTGCTGTTCATGCTGCGCGATCATGCCGAACGCGAAGCCCGCGTCGGTCAGCGGCGAGCCGCGGAACGGCGTGCTCTCCAGGACGTCAAGGGCGCGCCCGCGCACCTCGGCCGCGTAACGGCGGGCCTCGGCGGGGGCGAGCAGCGGCAGGGTCGGCCGTTCGGCGCGGGGATGCTCGAAGGCGTCGTACAGACCGTCGATCTCCGGCCGCATGGCGTCACGGCCGGCCACCGCCCGCAGCAGCCACAGCTCCTCCTGGTTGCCGATGTGCGCGAGGTCCCAGACCAGCGGCGACATCAACGGCGAGTGCTGCGCGGTCAGTTCGGGGTCCTCGACACATGTGGTCAGGAGCGAGGTGCGGTCCCGGGCGGCGAGCAGCGCCGCCAGGGCGCGCTCCCGAAGGGAATCGGGGTCGCTGACGGTTCCGGTCATCGGAGGCTGCCCTTCTCGTGCTCGTTCTCGGTAACGGGCTCATGGTCGCGGTCGTGCGCCTGCGCACGGTGCCGGTCGAGCACGTCGTCGGCCGGGCAGCGGCCCCGGGCGACATAACGCTCGGCGTACCCGGCCACCGCGTCCCGCACGGTCGTGCTCGCGCCCATCCGGGGCAGCGCGTCGACGGCGGCGGCGAAACAGGCCGCCGCGGCCTCGCGCAGCTCGGGATCGGCGAGCCCGTGCCGGGCGGCGTCCAGATACAGCGGGCTGCGCGGCGCCGCGGGGGCGCCGGGCGGGCAGGCGCGCTCGGCCAGCGGCTTGACCGTGCGGTACGCGGTCTCGGCCGCCTGCGGATCGTCGAACAGCGCGCTCGTCACGGCGAGCGGCACGATCCAGCCGTCATCGCCCGGCTGGGCGTCGACCATCCGCAGCTCCAGGTGGCCGCGCGGGCGTACGGGCGGGAAGAGGGTGGTCAGGTGGTAGTCGAGGTCCTCACGGGTGGGCGGGCGCGGTGTGCCCGAACGCGCCCAGGCGCGGAAGGTCAGCCCTTCCGGGACGGCCCAGGCGGCGTCGGCCTGCTGCGCCCTGACGAACATCACCGGCGCGTCCAGGGCGTGCCGCGTCCAGGCTGCCCGCGGCTCCGCGTCCATCGGCGGCGCGGCGGACGTCCCCGGGTCGATGGCGGCCCACACGGCCTGCCGGGTGGACCGCCAGCCGGTGGCACGGCCTTCCTGGAGCGGCGAGTTGGCGAACGCGGCGACGAGTACGGCGCCAAGGAGATGCGCGAGCCGCCAGCGCCGCCCGTAGCCGAGCGGTCCCGGCTCCTCGTGCCCCGCGTCCAGGCAGATCTGCACGGACGCGGTGGAGCACATCATGCGCCGGCCGGCGGGGCCCGCGCGGTCGAGATAGCTCTCCATGGCGTCATAGCGCGGACGGTGCAGGATGCGGTTCGGCGGGCGCCATGGATCGGCGCCGATGCCGGTGAGGGTCAGATTCAGGGATTGCAGTCGGTCGCGTACGACGGACAGATCGGCCGACACGGCCGATACGCACTCCATGAGCGAGGCGGCGGGGAGCGAGCTGAGCTCTAGCTGGCCACCTGGTTCGACGGTGATCTGGGAGTGCAGGGGCAGGGCCCGCAGTGCGGCGTACGCCGCTTCGAGGCGGGCGGTGGACACGGGCGTTCGGAGCCGGTGCGGCTCGTGGATCAGCCATTCCAGTTCGACACCGGTGGCGCGAGGCGGTCCGGTCTTGAAGCAGATGCCGCTGACCAGCGCCTCCGCCTCGGCTTCGGATACCGCGGTGCCGTACTTCGCGCGGTAGGTCGTACAGTCGCCCTCGGGCATGCAGGGGTCCTCCTGTTCACAGTTCCGCCTGGTCCGGCGGTTGCGGACCACCCCGGTCAACTCGATGTGGGGTGGACCGAGTTGGTCTTGAGCCGGCACGCTCCGTCCTACCCAAGACCTTGTCGGCCGTTCGCACAAGAGTGCCCCTGGGGTCGAGTCGACGCCAGGGAATTCTGTTGCGGCGGACGATGCGAACCGCTCACCATGCGTTCATGTACGAGTCGGGGGACAGGACGGGGGAGCGGGTATGAGTGCCCGCCTGCGCGGGATCGCGCAGCAGACCGAGGAGATCGTCGCGGCGGGCCGGTATGTCACTGCCGGTGGCCGCGACGTGGTGATCGCGCGTGCGGTGGACGCCGCGCGCTCCGGCACGCGGATGTTCGGGCCCGCCGCGGTGCGCGTGACGCTGCCCGAGCCGACCTCCACGGTAATCGAGGTCACAGCGGAGAGCAGCTTGGAGGCAGCGCACAGGCTCGCCACCAGGGAAGACACCCCGGTGGCCGTCCTGAACTTCTCCTCCGCGCGCAATCCCGGCGGCGGCTATCTGAACGGGGCCCAGGCCCAGGAGGAGGCGCTGTGCCGTGCCTCCGCGCTGTACACGTGCGTGCGGTCGGCCCGGGAGTTCTACGACCACCACCGGGCCCACCGCGATCCGTTCTACAGCGACCGCGTCATCCACTCCCCGGCCGTCCCGGTCTTCCGGGACGACCGCGGGCGGCTGCTCGACGAGGCGTACACCGTGGGCTTCCTGACCTCGGCGGCGCCGAACGCGGGAGTCGTCGGACGGCAGACACCTGAGCGCGCGGGGCAGCTGCCCGACGCCCTGCTCGGCCGCGCCGAACGGGTCCTGGAGACCGCGCTGGCCTGCGGCTACCGGCGGCTCGTGCTCGGCGCGTGGGGCTGCGGGGTCTTCCAGAACGACCCGGTGGACGTGGCGGCCGCCTTCCGCGTCCAGCTCGACGAGGGCGGCCGGTTCCACGGGGCCTTCGAGCACATCGTCTTCGGCGTGCTCGACCGCACGCGCGGCGCGGTGACGCGGTCCGCCTTCGAGCGGGCGTTCGCGGACATGGCGGCTCAGCGCCGGCCGTAGCGAGCGGTTCTGCGCGGGCCGTAGCGGTTCAGCGCCGGCGACGGCGGCTCAGCGCCGCCCGTAGCAGCTCAAGCGCCGGCCACAGCGGTTCAGCGCCAGCCGTACCGCTCCTGGAGCCGCCGCACGACCAGGTTGAACCGCATCCGGTCGATGGCGCACGCCTCGCGCCGCATGCCCTTCTCGTGCACCCGGAGCACCCGGTCGATGTCGACCCAGGATTCGCGGCCCGTACGGTCCCACGGCCCGCTGCCGATCGGCACCCTTCCCCAAGCTCTCGGCTTCGCTCGAGCAGGGGAGACCCCATCCCAGTCGCCGTCATGCCGCTTGCTGGAAAGCTGCACGGCGAGCAGCGTGCCCCGGTCCTCGCGGGCGACGACGAGGACGGGGCGGTCCTTGCCGCGCCCGTCGTTCTCCTCGTAGGGGACCCACGTCCACACGATCTCGCCGGGGTCGGGGTCGCCGTCATGGGCGGGCGCGTACGTCGTCTGTACCCGCCCCACCTCGGCAGGCTCGACCTCGGTGGTCGCGGTGCGGCCCGTGCGGCCCGGGTTCGCGGACATCTGCGGTTCTTCGGTGTCGGCAGTCACGCGGGCCACCGTAGAGCCTGTCTGGCCCAACCCGCAGGGCGGGTCCGCCCGATGACCCGCAGGCTCGGTCCATGGCGCCACCTCGACACCTGCACCGCGCGCGGCTCATCGCCGTCCTCGCCCTGTGCGGCACGGCACTTGCCCCGGCTCTCCCGCCACCGCCCGCCCCCGCCGCCCCCATCGCACCCCCGCCGCGCACCGTCTCCGCGTGGCTGCCCTACTGGGACCAGAAAGCCGCGTACCAGGACGCCTTGCGCCACGCCGCCCAACTGCACACGGTCAGCCCCTTCTGGTACCGCACACAGCCGGCCGGGGACGTGGTGGGCCACACCGGAGCGGGGGAGCGCCGCGTCATCGACGGACTCCACAAGGCGGGCATCAAGGTCGTGCCGACCGTCATGGAGAGGATGGAGCGCGGCGAGCTCGCCTCCGTCGTCACCGACGAGAACCGCCGCGCGCGGCACATCGACGCGCTGCTGGGTGTCGTCCGCAGCCGCTCGTACGACGGGCTCGACCTGGACTACGAGACCATCGCGGCCACCGGGGACGCCGACTACAAGCAGGTGAGTTCCGGGTACGCGACGCTGGTCACCGACCTGTGCGCCCGGCTGCACGCCCTGCGGAAACAGTGCGTGGTCACCGTCTCGCCCAAGACACGGATCAGCGGCCGCGTCTGGGACTACCGCCGACTGGGCGCCGCCGCCGACCGGTTGCGCATCATGGCGTACGACCAGCACTGGGCGGCGGGATCGCCCGGACCGCTCTCCTCACCCGCCTGGTACGAGGAGATCCTGCGCCGCGCCACCGCCGAAGTCCCCGCCCGCAAGCTGGAGATGGGCCTGCCCGGCTACGGCTGGGACTGGGGCGAGGGCAGCCGCGACCGCGCCCGGCACGTCACCTGGAAAGAGGCGGAGGCCCTGCGCCGCAAGGTCGGGGCGCCCTACCGCCTCGATCCCGCGTCGAGCACGCCGCACTTCACGTACAACGACGGTGGCGGGCGCCGCACCGTCTGGTACCAGGACGCGCGCGGCACGGCCGCCCATCTGCCCGTCCTGCGGAAGTACGGCGTACGCCACACCGTCCTGTGGGCCCTCGGCTTCGAGGACCCGGCGCTGTGGGGCACGCTGGCCACCGCTTAGGCCACGGCGGGCCACTGCTCGTACCAGCGCTGGTCCGCCTCCAACTGCGCGGCAAGCGACACCAGGAGCGGCTCGCTGCCCGCCGGGCCGAGCAGCTGCGCGCCCACCGGAAGCCCGTCGTCCACCCGCCCGGCGGGCACGTTGACGCCCGGCCAGCCCAGGACGTTCCACGTCCAGGCGTAGGGGCAGGCGGCGATCATCGCCTGGTCGGTGCGCCAGCCGCTCAGCTTCGCCAGGGTGCCGATCCGGGGCGGGGGCGTGGCGGTGGTGGGCGTGATGACCACGTCGTACGTCGAGAAGACCGCGCCGACACGGCGGTGCAGGGCGGCCTCGGCGCGCCGGGCAAGGCGCAGCGGCGCACCGCCGAGCAGGCGGCCGAGGCGGGCGGCCTCCTTGGTGCGCGGGTCGAGCAGCCGGGGGTCGGGGACCTCGCGGACCCAGTCGGTGATGCCCGCCGTGGCGCGCGGCACGAAGTCGAGGCCGATCTGGCCGTAGCGCGGGTCGGCCTCCTCGACGTCGTGCCCCAGCGCGGCCAGCCGGTCCGCGAGGACGATGACCTTGCGCCGCACCACCGGATCGAGCCGCTTGGGCGTCGCGGTGAACGGCATGCGCAGCGAGAGCGCGATCCGCAGGCGGCCCGGCTCACGGGTCGCCGCGTCGACGGCGCTGATGGCCGGCGGCTTGTGCAGGTCGCCCTCGTGGTTGCCGCTCGCCGCGTCCAGGAGCAGCGCCGCGTCGGCGACGGTCCTGGCGAGCGGGCCGTTGACGGTGATGCCGTTGAAGGCCTCCGGCCACGGCCAGGTCGAGATCCGGCCGCGCTGCGGTTTGATGCCCACGAGATGCGTCCAGGCGGCCGGGATGCGCACCGAGCCCGCCCCGTCCGAGCCGAGCGCGGCAGGGACGAGTCCGGCGGCGACCGCGGCCGCCGAACCGCCGGACGACCCGCCGGGGGTGTGGCCGGTGTGCCAGGGATTGCGGGTGTCGCCGAAGCCGGGCCCTTCGGTGAACGGCCACTGGCCGAGCTCGCAGGTGTTGGTCTTGCCGACGATCACCGCGCCGGCGGCCCGCAGCCGGCGCACCGACTCCGCGTCCTCCTTCTTCGGAGGGAAGTCACCGCGGCAGCCGAACGCGGTCGGCTCGCCCGCGATGTCGGTGTCGTCCTTCACGGCGAGCGGCACGCCGAGGAGCGGCGGAAGACCGGGACCGCCCGCCGCCAACTCCTGGTCGGCGGCGTCCGCTTCGGCGAGCGCGGCCTCGGCGCGGACCAGCTTGAAGGCGTTGAGCACCGGCTGGGACGCCTCGATCCGGGCCAGCGTCCGCTCGGTCAGCGCACGCGAGGTCACTTCTCCGGCGGCCAGCGCACGGGCGGTCCGCTCCAGGCCGTCGGCACGGTCGGCAGTCATGTGGGGGCACCTTTGATCGGTGGGCAGGTGAACGCACGCTACCGGCCGGTAGGCCAACGCGGAACGAGAGCAGGGAAGTTCACGCCGCGCACGCCACCGCCAAGCGCCCCGACGTCCGCCCACAGCGCCCGGACGCCCGCCTGGGGGCGCCCCGTGACGGTCTGGAAAGATGAGCGGCGTCATGGTGCAGATACCTAATCAGCAGCCCACGCAGCAGCCCACGCAGCAATCCGTGCCGAACTCAGTGACCAACTCGGAGTCGAACTCAGTACCGAGCTCCGTGCCGACAAGCGCCGACGTCGCGCGTCTGGCGGGAGTCTCGCGCGCGACCGTCTCGTACGTCCTCAACAACACCAGCGCCGTCCGCATCAGCGAACCCACCCGCCGCCGCGTCCACGCGGCCGCCAAGGAACTGGGATACGTCCCGCACGCCGCGGCCCGCAGCCTGCGCGCGGGGCACACCCGGGTCGTCCTGATGCCGACGCCGCAGATCCCGGTGGGCCCGCTGTTCAGCGAGTTCTTCAACGAACTGCAGTGGGCGCTCAGCCGATTCGACTACACCGTCGTGCAGTACGGCAGCCTCGGCCTGACCGGCGAGGACGCGGCCCGCGCCTGGGCGGAGCTGCGCCCCGTCGCGGTCCTCGCGCCCGACGCGTCTGCGCTCGGGGCGCGCGGCGTGAGCGTCCTGAAGCGGTCGGGCGCCAAGGCCGTCTTCACGCTCGGCCCGCAGCGCGCCGAGGGTGCGCACGCCCTGCTCATGGACCAGCGCCTGGTGGGCCGGTGCGCCGCCACGCACCTCCTGGAGCGCGGCAGCCGGCGCATCGGCGTCGTGGTCCCGGAGGAGCGGGGCCTCGAACCCTTCTCACGGCCGCGCGTCGAAGGCATCCGCCGCGCGCTGCACGGCACGGACGCCACGCTCACCGAGCTGCCCCTCGCCTACACGGAGGATGCGGCGGCCCGGCTCGCGGCGGGCTGGCGGGAGCTGGGGATCGACGGAGTGTTCACGTACAACGACGAGTACGCGATGCTGCTGATGCGGGCGCTCCAGGACGAGGGGGTCGCCGTGCCCGACGAGACGGCGCTCATCGGCTCCGACGACCTGATGCTCGGCAGGCTCCTGCGGCCCCGGCTCAGCACGGTCCGCATCGAGCTTCCGTCAGGACAGAAACTCGCGGAGCTGGTCGACCGGGTCGTGCGTGACCCCGGCATGGAACCCGAGGTGCACGACGTGCTCGGCGCGACGGCAGTGCACCGCGAGTCCAGCTGACCCTTTCGCCTGCGGTCGTTCCTTACTGGTCCTGCGCCTCGGCCTTGGCCTGCTCCTCGGCGACGGACTTGCGGACCTCGTCCATGTCCAGCTTCCTGGCCTGACCGATGACGTCCTCGAGGGCCGCCTCGGGGAGCGCGCCGGGCTGCGCGAACACGGCCACCTGGTCACGGACGATCATCAGCGTGGGAATCGACTGGATGCCGAAGGCCTGCGCGAGCTCGGGCTGCGCCTCCGTGTCCACCTTCCCGAAGACCAGGTCGGGGTTGGCCTCGGCGGCCTTCTCGTAGACGGGCGCGAACGACCGGCACGGACCGCACCAGGACGCCCAGAAATCGATCAGGACAAATTCGTTGTCCGTGACCATCTGGTCGAAGTTCTCCTTGGTGAGCTCCACAGTCGTGCTGCTCATGGTTAGTTCCCTCTTCCTGGTATCGGGTGAAGCCGCCTTGCACAACGGCCCCGCCCGCGGACGTATTCCATCCGCGCACCGGTGCCGCTCCGCGCGCGTACCCATGTGGCCACGTCGCACACCTGGCACCACACTGGCTTCCATGACGGAATCGAAGGCGTACGACGTAGTGGTCCTGGGCGCTGGTCCCGTGGGGGAGAACGTCGCGGACCGGGTCCGTGCCGCGGGCCTGAGCGTGGCGGTGGTGGAGAGCGAACTCGTCGGGGGCGAATGCTCGTACTGGGCCTGTATGCCGAGCAAGGCGCTGCTGCGGCCCGTGATCGCCCGCTCGGACGCGCGCAAGGTGCCGGGGCTGCGGCAATCGGTGCAGGGCCCGCTGGACGCGGCGGCGGTCCTCGCGCACCGGGACGACTACGCATCCCACTGGAAGGACGACGGCCAGGTCGGCTGGCTGGACAGCATCGGAGTGGACCTCTACCGCGGCCACGGCCGTATCTCCGGCACCCGCCAGGTGACCGTCACGGACCCCGACGGGCCCCACGAGACGCTCACCGCGCGCCACGCCGTGGCGATCTGCGCCGGCACCCGCGCCGCACTGCCCGACCTGCCGGGACTCGCCGATGTGAAGCCCTGGACGAGCCGCGAGGCCACCAGCGCCGACCATGTGCCCGGCCGGCTCGCGGTGGTCGGCGGAGGCGTCGTCGCCGTCGAGATGGCCACCGCCTGGCAGGCACTCGGCGCGCAGGTCACGATGCTCGTACGGGGCGAAGGGCTGCTGCCGCGCATGGAGCCGTTCGCCGGGGAACTGGTCACCAAGGCGCTGACGGAGGCGGGCGCGCAGATCCGCACCGGCGTCTCCGTCACGGCCGTGCGGCGCGAGAACGGCACGGTCACGGCGACCCTCTCCGACGGCGGCACGGTCGAGGCCGACGAGATCCTCTTCGCCACGGGCCGCGCCCCGCGCACCGACGACCTGGGCCTGGAGACGATCGGCCTGGAGCCGGGCTCGTGGCTGCCGGTCGACGAGAGCCTGCGGGTGCAGGGCAGCGACTGGCTCTACGCGGTGGGCGACGCCAACCACCGTGCGCTCCTCACCCACCAGGGCAAGTACCAGGCGCGCATCGCGGGCGCCGCGATCACCGCCCGCGCGCAGGGCGTCCCCCTCCTGGAGACCGACCGCTGGGGCGCCCACTCCGCGACCGCCGACCACGCGGCCGTCCCGCAGGTGGTCTTCACCGACCCCGAGGCGGCGTCGGCGGGCCTCACCCTCGCGGAGGCGGAGGCGGCGGGCCACCGGGTGCGCGCCGTCGACCACGACATCGCGGGGGTGGCGGGCGCAGGCCTCTACGCGGACGGCTACGAGGGCCGCGCCCGCATGATCGTCGACCTGGACCGCGAGATCCTGCTCGGCGTCACGTTCGTGGGCCCCGGCGTCGGCGAGCTCATCCATTCGGCGACGGTCGCGATCGCGGGCGAGGTCCCGATCGACCGCTTGTGGCATGCGGTTCCGGCGTATCCGACGGTGAGTGAGGTGTGGCTGCGGCTGCTGGAGACGTATCGCGGTTAGCCACTTATGCGCCGGCGTGAAGGTGAGCGGCCCAGAGAGAGGGGGCGGCGGGCAGCATCTGGCGAACTGTGCGGATGGCGTGGTGCAGGGCGTCCGCTGCCCGGCCGGCATCGAGGGCGAGGCGACCGTTGACCGGAACGGAGGTGAGAGCGGCGTAGAAGGCGTCAGCGATCTGGACGGCGCGGTAGTCGTTGATGGCCCACAGGGTGCCGATGACGTGCGGGTACCCGGCAAGTTGGAAGGCTGTGGCCAGGTTGATGGCCTCGTCGCGGAGTTGAGTGTGGATGGTCACGGCGGTTTCGCAGGCTGACAGGTAGGCCAGTTGGACGTGGTCGAGGCGGACGGGAGCAAGAGCCGCGACAGTGAGCGGGGCGCTGTCGTGGTCGTGGACCAGTAGACGGCTGTGCGAGGGGTCGGTGGCATCGCTGACGCCGTGGCAGGCAAAGTGTGCAATCGAGCAGGTACCCAGCAGGCCGAGAACGTTGTCCTTGGTCGGCAAGGTGCTCGTGGCGGCAGAGGCGGAGGGGGAGAGGGCGGCATCGTCGGGGGGACCCGGGAGCGTGGGGTCGGGTTCGACGAGAAGGGCCGATTCGGGCAGGTGGGCGGCGACTTTGCGGGCCTCGTCGAGCACATGGTGCAGCCGGCCGGGCAGTCCGGGAGTGGTGGGCATCGCCACGATCGCCGCGCGCCCGGATGCTGTCAGGTCAGTGGAGGGAGGGTGGCGTCGGGCATACCGCAGAGCGCCGATCGTGGGGGTGTACGAGGACACGACCCGGTCCATCACCGCTCGGGCGGCAGGGTCGGGCGGCGAGGTGTGGTGGCCCGCAGCGTGAACGGGCAGCAAGCCGAGCAGTCCACCGGGCACCCACCAAATCCGGGGCCACACCTGGTCCGGCGCGGGCGCGGCATGGTGGCCAAGGGCATCCAGAACGGGGAAGGCGGCGTTGTCCCACAGCCACCGAAGGATCTGTGACACCTGCTGTTGAGCGGCTCTGCGGTCCTGCGCGGTGCGGTCGTGGCGGCCGGCGATTCCCAGGGCCTGATGAAAGGCAGTGACTTGGCTTGCCACCACGTCGATGGGCAGGCCCGGAAGCGGCAGGCAGGTGATGCCGTCCGCGGTCAGGAGCAGAGCGTCGCTGCGGTATCTGCTGACGTTGAACACGACGACCGGCCCCTCGGCGGCCTGGGCCAGAAGTTCGTCGGCAGTGGGCGGCAGGGCGAAGGACTCGAACCCGGGCAAGGCGTGGATCTCGGCCAGCAGAGCAACCCAGTCCTCCGCCAAGTGCCGCCGGTTCCGCGTGGCTCGCCCCGGATCGAGGAGGAGAGCGGCGGGGTCGCCGTCGGGATCGGCGGTGAATGTGGCGTAGGGCTGGTCGAGTTGGTCCCGCAGCCGGATGAAGTGGGCAGCCAGGTCGGGGCGTTGCCGGGTGAGCTCGGTGAGATCACCGCGGGACTCCAGCGCCTGGCCGAGCAGGACCGCTCGCCCCGTCTCAAGCAGCCGCAACGCCAAGGGCGCTCGTTCGCCCGCAGGTCTGTCGGGGTCCGCCAGCGCCAGCGCGGCCGCATCGGCTGCAAGCCCGGCGAAACCTCCCAGGGCGTACTGCTGGTCCGCCCGCTCCAGCTGACGTGGTGCCACCTCGGGCAGCAACCGCACTGCCTGCCCCAGCAGGCCCGCAGCCCGGCCGGGCTCGGATCCCACGGCGAGCGCACTCGCCGCGCGGGCGGCCCACACCCGAATCGACGGCGGTGCCACCTCGAGGTCCACCGCCTCTTGGTACGCGTCGATCGCCTCGCTCAGGTCGGTTTCTGCTCCGTCCTGCGTGAACCGGCGCTGCAGGGCATTGCCGAGGTCGAACAGGTATGTCGCACGTTCGATGTGGTCGGCAGGTGTGCCGGAGACCGCCTCCCGGTTGATGCGGACGGCCTCGTTCAGGTCGTTCTGTGCTCGGCTCTGGTCGAACCGGCGCTGCAGGGCACGACCGAGATTGGTGAGCCACCTCGGCCGGTCGGCGTGGCCGGCGGGTGCGACGGCCACCGCCTCCTCGAACCTGGTGATGGCCTCATCCAGGTCGGCTCGTGCTCCGTCCTGCACAAACCGGTCCTGCAGGGCGTTGCCGAGGTTGGACAGGTACGCCGCCCGTGCGTGGCGCTCGGCGGGTGTGGCGGCCACCGCCTCCTCGTACTGGGTGATGGCCTCGTCCAGGTCGGCTGCTGCCCCGAGCTGCATGAACCGGGTTCGCAGGACGACTCCGAAGTTGGAAAGCCAGGCGGCTCGTTCGGGGGCGTCGGCCGGGGCGGTGTCCACCGTCTCGCGGCCCAGGCGTGCTGCCTCGTCCAGGTCGGCCTGCGTTCCGGTGTGTTCGAACCGGCGCATCAGGGTGGCCGTCAGGTTGGAAAGCCAGCCCGCTCGTTGGGGGTGGTCGGCCGGGGTGGCATCGACTGCCTTTCGGCCCAGGTGTGCTGCTTCGTCCAGGTCGGCTCGTGCTCCGGTCCGCTCGAACCGGATGCGGAGGGAGCTCCCGACGCTGGACAGGATTCCGGCTCGTTCGGGGTGGTCGGCCGGGGTGGTGTCCACCGCTTCCCGGCCCAGGCGCACTGCCTCGTCGAGGTCGGCTTCTGCTCCGGTCTGCTCGAATCTGAGCATCAGGGTGGCCGCGCAATTGGTCAGCCACTTGGCCCGTTCGGGGTGCTCGGCCAAGGCGGTGTCCACTGCCTCTCGGCCCAGGTGTACCGCCTCGTCCAGGTCGGCCTGTGCCCCGGTGCGCTGGAACCGGACCCGCAGTGCGACCCCGAGGTTGCACAGCCAGCCGGCCCGTTCGGGGCTGTCGGCGGGGACACCGGTCAAGAGGTGTCGCCAGAGCGCGACAACCGTGCTGATCGAGTGGGCATCGGCCAAGGTGAGCGCGTGCTCGAACATGGAGAGGGCATAGGGGACCATCTCATCGGCAAGAGTGGGCACCAACGGCTCGGGCAGCCGATCCGGAGCGATGCCGGCGGTGAAGCACGGGGTGAGCATCGCGACCGCGGTCCGCAGGTCCTCCTGGTCCAGGCCCTCGGGTAAGGCCAAGTAGCGGTACCAGTGCAGCCAGCCCAGCAAATACCGGGACCACAGATCCTCGTCGTCGTCCCGCAACAAGGCGGCGAGCTTGCGCGCCTCCTCATACGCCTCGGGTGCCAGGGCTGACGCCGGATCCCGCGTCGCCTCCACCCGCTCCAACTGTCCCGCCACGGACTGCTGCAGGTCGGCGCGCGGATCCGCACCCGGGGCAACGCTGAGCGACTCGTCGGCGTCCATCTGCCCCGCCCCCTGCCTGCGGCGAAGTGCCTTTCGTACCAGGCTAGTTGGGTGATTGCCCAGGGTGCCAGGCCTTGCCACGCTGTACCCACACGGATGACGGGGGCAATCTGATGACGGGGGCAGGATGACGACGTCAGACCGAGTCGCGGCCGGAGTGGCTTACGTATGCGGCCACTTGGACGAAATCCACGGCACTCTGGGGGCCGGGGGAAGCGAGGCTTCGGCGCCTCTGCAACGGCTGTTGGCCGCCGTCCGGGCCGGACAGGACGTCACCGACCTGCTGGACGCGGTGCATGCGGCCGTTCAGGCCGCGGGCGATGCACTGGGGGTGTACGGGCAAGCCGGCCATCGCGGTCTCGATGCGGTGGGGGTGGAGAGTCTGGAGATCGTGTACCGGTGCCCGTTGCGGGTGTGCAGCGGGTGGGATGAATCCGATGCCCCGCAGTTCCCGCCGCGCTGTTCGATCAGCGGGCAGGAGCTGCCGCGCGAGTATCTCGACTGATGGGCGTGCTGTTGGGTGAACTCGGCAAGAGGCTTGCCGAGCGGTGGCTTTCCCTGCTGGTGCTGCCGGGGGCGTTGTACGTGGCGGTGGCCGCGGCGGCGGTCGACCTTGGCCATGCGCACGCCCTGGACCTGGGCCGACTCACCGACAAGATCACCAGTTATGCCGAGGCGCCGGCCGTGACGACCCTCGGTGGACAGGTCGTCGTCTTGGCCGCCGTGCTGGCAGGAGCCGCGGCGATCGGCGTGGCCGCCCAGGGCTTCGGCACGCTCTTCGAGCGGTTCGTTCTGGCCGCCGGGTGGCGCTCCTGGCCACGCCCTCTGGCCGCTCTCGCCCACCGCTGGGTCCACCGTCGACGGCGGCGATGGGACGCCGCGCACGCGACCTGGCACACCGAGTACCAGCGGGCAAGAGCCCCCGACGCCGCCGACCGGCCCGATCCCGAGGCGCGGCACTGGGCGGTCCGCGACCGGAACCGGATTGCGGTGGAGCGGCCTGATCGGCCCACTTGGAGCGGCGACCGGATCCATGGCGCGGCCCTCCGTCTCGACCGCGAACACCACCTGGACCTGGCCACCGTCTGGCCGCACCTCTGGCTCGCCCTGCCGGACGCGGTCCGCGGTGAGCTCACGGCTGCCCGCGCCGCTCTGTCCAGGGCCATGACGCTGGCTGCTTGGGCGGTTCTCTACGCGGTCCTGATCCTCTGGTGGTGGCCCGCCGCTCCCCTCGCCCTCGTCCTTGCCGTCGCCGCCCGCCACCGCATCCGCACCGCCACGGACACTTATGCGCAGCTCCTTGAGGCCACCACCCGCGTGTACGCCATCGAGCTGGCCCAACGCCTCGGCATCGACCATGCGGGGCCGCTCGACCAAGGCCTCGGCCGGATCCTCACGCACTGCCTGCGCGCCCGACTGCCACGCCCGCCGCTGTGACGCGGCGAGGCCCTCGCCCCCGTGTGTGGTGCGGGGGTGAGGGCCTCGGTCTGCTCAAGAAGGTCAGCCCTTGCGGGTCTTGACCTCTTCGGTGAGGGCGGGCACGACGTCGAAGAGGTCGCCGACCACGCCGTAGTCGACGAGGTCGAAGATCGGGGCCTCGGCGTCCTTGTTGATCGCCACGATCGTCTTCGAGGTCTGCATACCCGCCCGGTGCTGGATCGCCCCCGAGATACCCGAGGCGATGTACAGCTGCGGCGAGACACTCTTGCCGGTCTGGCCGACCTGGTTGGAGTGCGGATACCAGCCCGCGTCCACCGCGGCACGCGAGGCACCCACCGCCGCACCCAGACTGTCGGCCAGCGCCTCGATGATCGCGAAGTTCTCCGCCCCGTTGACGCCACGGCCACCGGAGACCACGATCGCGGCCTCGGTCAGCTCCGGACGCCC
>NZ_JBHYIG010000179.1:0-1529 GCF_042740015.1 Streptomyces sp. NPDC059037 | reverse complement strand
GTCGGCCAGCGCCTCGATGATCGCGAAGTTCTCCGCCCCGTTGACGCCACGGCCACCGGAGACCACGATCGCGGCCTCGGTCAGCTCCGGACGCCCCGTCGACTCACGCGGCGTGCGCGCAACGACCTTCGTGCCGGTGGCCTGCTCGGAGAACGACACGCTCAGGGCCTCGACCGCGCCCGCGGCCGGAGCCGCCTCCACGGCCGCACTGTTGGGCTTGACCGTGATCACCGGAGTACCGGTGGTGACACGGGACCTGGTGGAGTAGGAGGCGGCGAACGCGGCCTGCGTGGCCACCGGACCCTCCTCACCCGCCTCCAGATCCACGGCGTCGGTGATGATGCCGGACTTGATCCGCACCGCCAGACGCGCGGCGATCTCCTTGCCCTCCGCCGAGGACGGCACCAGCACCGCGGCCGGCGAGACGGCGGCGTAGGCGGCCTGCAGCGCATCCACCTTCGGCACCACCAGATAGTCGGCGAACTCCGGCGCATCGGCCGTCAAAACCTTCACCGCGCCGTGCTCGGCCAGCACCGCGGCCGTCTCGGCGGCACCCGCGCCCAGCGCGAGCGCGACCGGCTCGCCGATCCGGCGGGCCAGCGTCAAAAGCTCCAGGGTGGGCTTGCGGACGGCACCGTCCACGTGGTCGACATAGACGAGAACTTCAGCCATGGGACTTCAATCTCCTGCACGTACGAAGAAGTAGGGCGGTCGGCGTGATGTGGGGGCTTAGATGAACTTCTGGCCCGCGAGGAACTCGGCCAGCTGCTTGCCGCCCTCGCCCTCGTCCTTGACGATCGTGCCCGCCGTGCGGGCCGGACGCTCGGTCGCGGCATCCACCGTCGTGAACGCGCCCTCCAGACCCACCTGCTCGGCCTCCAGGTCCAGATCGGACAGGTCCCAGGACTCCACCGGCTTCTTCTTCGCCGCCATGATCCCCTTGAACGACGGGTAGCGCGCCTCGCCCGACTGGTCGGTCACCGACACCACCGCCGGCAACGACGCCTGAAGCTGCTCGCTGGCACTGTCGCCGTCCCGGCGGCCCGTCACCACACCATCGGCGACCTTCACCTCGGACAGCAGCGTCACCTGCGGCACACCCAGACGCTCGGCCAGCAACGCGGGCACCACACCGGCCGTGCCGTCCGTGGAGGCCATACCGGAGATCACCAGGTCGTAACCGGCCTTCTCGATCGCCCGGGCCAGCACCAGCGACGTACCGATGAGGTCACTGCCGTGCAGGTCCTCGTCCTCCACATGGATCGCCTTGTCCGCACCCATCGACAACGCCTTGCGCAGCGCGTCCTTCGCGTCCTCCGGACCCACCGTCAGCACGGTGATCTCCGCCTCGTCCGCCTCGTCCGCGATCTGCAGCGCCTGCTCCACCGCGTACTCATCGAGCTCCGACAGCAGACCATCGACATCGTCCCGGTCCACGGTCAAGTCATCGGCGAAGTGCCGGTCGCCAGTGGCGTCGGGCACGTACTTCACGGTGACAACGATCCTCAAGCTCACGCCGGCTCTCCTAC
>NZ_JBHYIG010000178.1:0-20442 GCF_042740015.1 Streptomyces sp. NPDC059037 | reverse complement strand
GGCCATGGTCGCGGAAGGTGATCCTGGCCCGATGGTCCACTGCGGGGTGACAGGTGGGCGGGCGGGAAACATCCGCCGCGAAGCGGCGGCCCCGAAAGGCCCCCCGCCAACAGCCGGTTAAGGTCAATCCCATGCTCTACGGACGCGACGAAGAGACGACGAGGCTGGACGAGATCCTGTCCCACGCCCGGCAGGGCACAAGCGCCACCCTCGTCCTGCGGGGCGAGGCCGGCATCGGCAAGTCCGAGCTGCTGCGGCATACCGCGGAGACCGCCGCGGCCCAGCGGACCCGCGTCCTGCGGGCAACCGGCGTCGAGGCCGAGAGCGAACTCCCCTTCGCGGGCCTGCACCTGCTCCTGCACCGCGTGACCGACCGCATCGACGACCTCCCGGAGCCGCAGGCCACCGCCTTGCGCGCGGCCCTCGGCCTCGCCCGGAGCGACGCACGCCCCGACCGTTTCCTCATCGGCCTCGCCGTACTCACCCTCCTCGCGGATCTCGCCGACAGCGACGGCGGCTCCCTCCTCTGCCTCGTCGACGACGCCCACTGGCTGGACCAGGCCTCCGCCGACGCCCTCCTCTTCGCGGCCCGGCGTCTCGCGGCCGAGGGCGTCGTGATGCTGTTCGCCGCTCGCGACGCGCACGCCCCGCCGTTCCCCGCCCAGGGCCTGCCCGAGCTGCGGCTCGGCGGGCTCGACGACGGGGCCGCCGGCGAGCTCCTCGCCGAGTACGCGGGAGATCTGCCCCGCTACGTACGCGACCAGATCCGCGGCGAGTCGGGCGGCAACCCGCTCGCCCTGCGCGAGCTGCCCGCCGCCCAGCGCGAGGGCCAGATACCCGCCTACGGCTACCACTTGGGCGCGCTGCCCAGCCACTCCCGCCTTCTGCAGACCTTCGCCGACCGCATCTCCGCGCTGCCGCGCGCGACCCGTTCGCTGCTGGTGATCGCGGCCGCGGAGGGCACCGGAGACCTCGCGGTGACGGCGTCCGCGGCGAGCGGGCTCGGCGCTTCGGTCACCGATCTGGAGCCCGCCGAACGCAAGGAGCTGCTCAGCCTGGACGGCGGCCGGTTCACCTTCCGGCACCCCCTGATCCGCGCCGCCGCCTACCAGAGCGCCCCGGTCGGCGACCGCATCGCCGCGCATCGCGCGCTCGCCGACGCGCTGCCCTGCGTCGGCAACATCGACCGCCGCGCCTGGCATCTGGCGGCCGCCACGACCGAGCCGGACGAGTACGTCGCCGCCGTCCTGGAGAGGACCGCCGAGCACGCCCGCGAGCGCGGCGGCTACGCGGCCGTCGCCGCGGCCTGCGAACGCGCGGCCCAGCTCAGCCCGGACGGCGCCGACCGCGCCCGGCGTCTCGCGCTCGCCGCGTCGGCAGCGGCGGACGCGGGCCAGAACGAACGCGCGGCCGAACTGGCGCTGCGCGCCGCCCCGCACCTCACCGACCCGGCGCAGCTCGCGCGGCTCGCACAGGCGCGGGCCGCCGTCGCCCGCGAGCAGGGCAGGCTCGACGCCTCCAGCTCCGTGCTCCTCGACACGGCTGCCGAGATCGCCCCGCACGCTCCTCATACGGCGGCGTTCATGGCGTACGAGGCGATGACCGCCGCCTGGCTCTCCGGGCACCGGCAGTCCATCGAGGGGACGAGCGCCCGCCTTGCCGCCCTCGATCTCAAGACGCCGCCGGACGCGCCGCCCTATCTCCCGGCGGCCGAGGGCCTGGCCCGGCTCGCCGCGGGTGACCCGGGCGCCGGACTTCCGCCGCTGCGCGCGCTGTTCGGGAGCCTGCGGACCGAGCGCGACGACCACGGGCACAGTCTGCGCGAACGGATCTCCGTCGCGTCCTGGTTCGCGCCGCTCGGCGAGCTGGCGACCGGCAACGACCTGGCCGCCGAGCTGGAGCACGAATGCCGCGAGCAGGGCGCACTCGGCCCGCTGCCGCTCGTGCTGCTCATGCGTACGCGCACCCGTATCTTCCTGGGCCGGCACGGCTGCGCGCTGCCCGGCGCCGCCGAGGGGCTGCGGATCGCGCAGGACACCGGACAGCCGCACTACGTCGAGCAGTTGACGGCCGTTCTCGCCTATCTCGCAGCGCTCGACGGCGACGAGGAGCGCTGCCGCGATCTCGCGGGCCGGGGCGCCGATCTGCGGCAGGTGCTGCCCGGCCAGGTGTGGGGCGCGGTCGCCATCGGCCTCCTTGAGCTGGGCCACGGCCGCTACGAGGCCGCCCGCCGTGCCTATGAGGATGTCGCGGCGAGCCCGTCGGGCCATACGGTCGCCGTCCTGTACTGCGTGCCGGACCGCGTGGAGGCTGCCGCTCGGACCGGAAAGGCCGATTCCGTACGGGAGTTGGCGGCCGGCTTCGCCGAGTGGGCGGGGCACACGGGCGCGGCCTGGGCGTGCGCGCTTGCCGCCCGCTGCCGTGCGCTGCTCGCCCCGGAGGCGGAAGCGGGAGCGGCGTACGAGGAAGCACTGGCACTGCACACCGACGACGGCCGCCCCTTCGAACGGGCCCGTACGGAGCTGCTCTTCGGGGAGTGGCTGCGGCGCGCGGGCCGCCGCAGCGAGGCCCGCACCCCGCTGCGCTCCGCCCTGGACACCTTCGAGCTGCTCGCGGCGGCGCCGTGGGCCGAACGGGCCCGCGCCGAGCTGCGCGCCACCGGCGAGAGCCGGGCTCGGCACACCGATGACCGTGACCCCGTCGAGCGGCTCACCCCGCAGGAGCGCCAGGTCGTGCGGCTCGCGGCGACCGGCATGACCAACCGGGACATCGGCGCCCGGCTCTTCCTGTCGCCGCGCACGGTCGGCTACCACCTGTACAACGCCTATCCGAAGCTGGGCGTGGCGTCGCGCGGCGAGCTGACCCGGCTCACCTTCCGGGAGGAGCAGGAGGAGCAGGAGGAGCCGACGGCGTAGCGGCCGTGGCGGGGGCCGCTCAGGAGAAGGAGTCGAAGAGGCGGTTCAGCATCCGCTCGAAGACCTCGTCCGCGTCCCCCGGCGGCGGTCCTTCGGTGAGCATGGCGGCGAGCCGCGGATACGCCCCGCTGCCGACCTGCCCCGCGAGATACGCGAACCGCACGGCCTGCTCCTGCTCCTCCGACCACGGCAGCGCCCGCGCGCGTTCCGCCATGGCGAACTCATTGGCCACGTACGTCATGACGGAGCCGTTGAGCATCCCGATCAGCTCCATCTTGGTGCCGGAGGGGGCGTCGAGCCCGTCCAGGGCGGCCAGGCAGTGCTCCAGGAAGCGCAGGGCGTTCGGGCTGTAGCCGTAGAGCGTCGACATGATCCGCGCCAGCCAGGGGTGGCGGTGCATGATCTCGCGCGTCTGGCGGCCGACCGCCATCATCTCCGTACGCCAGTCACCGCCCGGCGGTCCCGCGGGGAGCACGTACTCGCCGCTCGCCGCGTCGACCATCAGCTCGTACAGGTCCTCCTTGCGCGGCACGTAGTTGTAGAGCGACATGGTGCCGCAGCCCAGTTCGCCGGCCACCCTGCGCATGGAGACCGCGTCGATGCCGTCCGCGTCGGCGATGCGGACCGCCGCCGCGGCGATGTCCGCCCTGCTGTACGCGGGCTTCGGGCCACGGCCCGCACGCTCGGGGCGCGCCCAGATCACTTCCGGTTCGGCCGCTCGGCCCGCCATTGATCATCACCTCGCTCCCCATGTTAGTTACGTACGGCGTACGTAGTGAGGTACGGTGACGGCATGACTTCTACGTACGCTGTACTTAGTGAAGGTCTGGAGAAGCGGTTCGGGGAGGTCAAGGCCTTGCGGGGCCTCGACCTCGCCGTCCCGGAAGGCACGGTGTGCGGGGTGCTCGGCCCGAACGGGGCCGGCAAGACGACCGCGGTACGGGTGCTGACCACGCTCCAGTCGCCGGACGCCGGCAGGGCCCTGATCGCGGGGCACGACGTGGTGCGGGAGGCCGCCGCCGTGCGGCGGGTGATCGGGGTGACCGGGCAGTACGCGTCGGTCGACGGCGATCTGACCGGGCGGGAGAACCTGCGGCTCTTCGCGCGCCTGCTGCGGGTTCCGAAGGCGCGGGGCGACGAGCTCCTTGAACGCTTCGGGCTCGTCGAGGCCGCCGATCGCCCCGCGCGGACGTACTCCGGCGGCATGCGGCGGCGGCTCGACCTGGCGGCGAGTCTGCTGGTGCGGCCCCGGGTGCTGTTCCTCGACGAGCCCACCACCGGGCTCGATCCGCACAGCCGGGGCGGCATCTGGGACGCCGTGCGGGAGTTGGCCGCCGAGGGGACGACGGTGCTGCTCACCACGCAGTATCTGGAGGAGGCGGATCAGCTGGCCGACGAGGTCGTCCTGATCGACGAGGGGCGGGCGGCGCAGCGCGGTACGCCCGCGGCGCTGAAGGCGCAGATCGGGAGTTACGCGGAGGTCGTCGTCGCCGAGGGTGCGGCTGTGCCTGCGGCGGCGATCGTGCTGGATCAGCTGACCGGGGCCGAGCCGGTGCTCGACGCCGGGCGGCTCACCGCCGGGGCCGTTGTGCTGGATCCCTCCGTCACGTTGCCCGTCCTCGTCCGGGAGTTGGACTTCGCGGGGGTGCCGGTCGTCGATGTGACGTTGCGGGCGCCGACCTTGGATGAGGTCTTCTTGCGGCTCGTTTCCCGTGTTTCCTAGACCGCCGCTTCGCGGCGGATTTTTCCCGCCCACCCACCCGATTACCCCGCAGCGCGATTCGTCCTGCCGCCTGGGGTGGGTGGGTGCCGATGTGACCTTGGAGGTCTCCCGATGAGCGCCATCCTTTACGACGGCACCGCCGTCCTCGGCCGGCATCTGCAGCGCATCAAGCACGCGCCCGCCATTCTGATCATGACGCAGACGATGCCCATCGTCTTTCTGCTCTTCTTCGGGTACGTCTTCGGCAGCGCCCTCGCCATGCCCGGCTCCGACTACCGTGCCTTCCTCGTGCCGGGGATGCTCGTCGCGACCGCCGCGAACGGGATCATGACCGGCATGTTCACCGCCGCCCAGGACTCGCACCGCGGTGTGATGGACCGCTTCCGTACGCTGCCGATGAGCCGGTCGGCGATCCCGCTCGGGCAGGCCGTCGCCGATCTGCTGACCACCGCCGTGGGGCTTGTGCCGCTGATGCTGGTCGGGCTCGCGATGGGGTGGCGGATCGACGGCGGTGCGCCCCAAGCCCTGGGCGCCTTCGGCCTGTTGCTGCTCTTCCGGTTCACCACGACCTGGATCGGCATCCTGCTCGGGCTCGCCTCGCAGAGCGAGGAGGCGGCGGGACAGCTGGGCAGCGCGACGTTCATGCTGCCGCTGCTCTCGAACGCGTACATCCCCACCGACGGGCTCCCCGGCTGGCTGCGCACGGTCGCCGAGTGGAACCCGATCAGCGCGGTGGCCACGGCGGTGCGGGACCTGTTCGGCAACGCGCCCGTGCCGACGGATGCCGCCTGGCCGGTAACGCATCCCGTGGCCGGTTCGGTCCTGTGGTGCGCGGTGCTGCTCGCCCTGTGCGTGCCGCTCGCCGTCCGCCGGTACGCGCGCGGGGGACAGTGAGCGGACGGCCGAACTCTCCCTCGGCGCAAGCTACTTCTGGGGGTCGAGCTCCGGCCCCAACGAGGAGAACTTCTCCTGGGACACCACGCGCTTCGGCGGCCAGGTGATGTTCGACGGCGGCCACTTCTGGCCGGTCTTCTTCAGGAACCACACGGGGGGTTCGTACATCGGCGGCTCATAGCCGTCCGGCAGCGCGGTCTTCCAACTCACGCCCTTCGTACGCTGGTGCCGATGGGGGCGAGCGCGGCCCCCATCGAGACGGTGGGCACGTTCCAGCTGATGTCCGCGACGTCCGTGGAGCCACCGCCCATGAACACCGGGTTGGGCGGGGTGAGTTCACCGATCTTGTCGTGCATGCCCCGCTGTGGAAGACCCAGGGACTCCTGGAGCTCCATCGCCAATCCGTGGGCCTCGTCGGTGAATTGCGGCGGGCCGATCTCCTTCATGTTCGCGTGCAGGAGCTCGGCGAAGGCCCTGGCGGGGAGCTGGTTCCAGCGGGCCGATGTGATGCGGTGGCGGACCGAGGTCTGGGACGCCTTCGCGGCCGCCTCGGAGACGGCGATCACCTTGTCCAGGAGCACCTGGACGCGGGCCGGGCTTCCCTCGCGTACGTAGTAGCTGATCGGTCATCGCGGTGGTGGTGCCCCAGCCGGTCGCGTTGGCCGTCGAGGGGTGCCAGTCGAGGAACGCGTCGAGGCCCTCGTACACGCCCTTGCTGACGGCGTACGTCTCGCCGATCAGCGTCTCCTCGGCGGTGGAGCCGAAGAACTTCACGGTCACGGGCAGCTTGTGCCGCTTCGCGGCCTGGGCGAGGGCGGCCGCGGCGGCTGCCGCCGCCGTGCCGAGCGCGCTGTGGCCGCAGCCGTAGCCGGGCGAGGGGGCCCCTGCTCGAGCGCAGCCGAGAGCTTGGGGGAGGGCCGTGGACGCCCTTGTTCTGCGAGAGGCCGGGCAGCGCGTCGTACTCGCCGCTGAAGCCGATGACGGGGCCGCCGCTGCCGTGCGAGAAGGTCGCGGTGAAGGCGGTGGGGAATCCGGCGGTGCCGAACTGCACGTCGAATCCGGCCTGTTCGAGGAAATCGGCCTCGGCGATCGAGGACTTCCACTCGCGCAGGGAGAGCTCGGCGTTGTCCCAGATCTCGGCGTTCAGGCCGGTGATCCGGTCGTCGTGGGAGGTGATCCAGTCGAGCGCGGAGCGCTTGGTGGGGGTGTCGGCCGCGAGGCCCTCGGGGGCTTCATAGGCGGCGGGGCTTTCGTCGGCGCTCGCGGCCATCGCCGGCTCAACGGCGGGCCGCTCGCGGGGAGTGCTTCATGCTCATGCTGATCGTGCAGGTCACACACGCGCACCTCCGGGGGGTGAGGTTGGGCGTGTCGGCCAATCGATCAGCAACAGTGCGACTGAATCGTTGCGGCGTCAACAGGTGCGCATGACACGGGTGTTACGTGACGTGGGTGAGGAGCGGGTGGGTGGGAGCAACCCGCCGTGGAGCGGCGGTCAGACCCCCGACCACCCGTGGTCAACGACCCCCGAAAAGCGACCGCCGCAACCTTCGCAGCGGTGCAAAAAGGGAAACCCGCCGCACACGCGCACCGCGCGCGCTGCGGTCGTGCGCGGAACCCCGCGAGGTCAGCTCACGCATCAGCAGCGTCGCCTCGTGCGACTCACGCTGCGGAACGGCAGGGCCGCCCAGCACCGCGAGATGGCGGTCGAGACGAGAGCTGGTCGCGCTGCTCCCGCAAGTGATCGCAGGGACACGCGCCCTGCTGCGCACCGTTATCTGTTCCATGTCACTCCCCACCCGTACGAGGGCACCCGGCCCAGGGCAGGTTAACCCTATCGCCCCGTCATGACACTCGTGTATCCCGGTCGCAGGATTCACCTTCTGCGCAAGGAGGTTGACGGTTACTCTCCGAATACAACTGATTCCAGGGCGAGTTGGACAAGAGGGGCAGAAGTGGGCCGATCTGAGCCCCCATCGGGCTCGATGGTGACAGCGAGTGAGGAAGTGGCAGCACTCAGCCCTGTGGCGAGCACGGGCGTTTCACCGTCGAGCAGACCGAGGGAACGGGGCTCCGACGCGGGGCGCATCAGCCACAGTTGGTGCACACGGCCCCGTGGCGGCGCGTCGAGCCCCACGACGGTCACCACGGCGCGCCGCCTGGACTCCGACGCGACGACGTTGATGCCGCGCCCCCGTGCGTCGTGCTCGCCGGTGGCGCGGGCGTCGGGCGCGGCCAGAACGTGGGCGATCTCACGTGCGGCGGCCCGCTCGCGGTCGAGCCGGTCGTCGGTCCTGTCGAGCTGGACCGCCAGGACCGCGCAGGCGACCAGGGCGAGCGCGGAGCCGGCGAGCGGGACCAGAAGCGTACGCGTGCGTGGGGGCGCGCTCGGTGCGGCAGGCGCCTGCGACCGTGGCTCCTGCTCCGTCGTGCGTACGGCGGTCATCACCCGGTCGAGCAGGGCGGGCGGCGGCGGGGTCGCGGCCGCTCCCGCGAGCCGCACGGCGTCCTCGGCCAGCTGCCTGGTCTCCTCCCGGCAGCGGCCGCAGCGGGCCAGGTGCCGCTCGAAGCGGCGCAGTTCGCGGGGTTCGACGGCGTCCAGGGCGTAGGGGACGGCCAGGGAGTGCACGGTTCTGCGCGGCCGCCACCCGGTGCGTCCGCCCGGCCGCGCGACTGCCCGGCCTCCGGGCCACCTCATGCCGTGTCTCCCGTGGCGGCGCCCAGGCAGTCGCGCAGCCGCAGCAGCCCGTCCCGCATCCGCGTCTTGACGGTGCCGAGCGGTACGGAGAGCCGCCGGGCCACCTCGCGGTACGTATAGCCGTCGTAATAGGCGAGCGTCACGGCCTGGCGCTGCAGGTCCGTCAGGCGCCGCAGGCAGCGGCGCACCCACTCGCGCTCCAGGCTGCCCTCGACCTCCTCGGCCACGTGGTCGAAGGCGGGCACTTCGGCGCGCCCCGCGACGCGCTGTTCGCGGTCGCTCGCCGCGCGGGCGCTGCGCACCCGGTCCACGGCCCTGCGGTGGGCGAGGGTGAGGATCCAGGAGAGGGCGCTGCCGCGCGCGGGGTCGAAGCGGGCCGCCGTGCGCCACAGTTCGAGCAGCACCTCCTGGACCACCTCCTCGGACTGCGCCGGATCCCGCAGCACCCTGCGCACCATCCCGTACACCGGCCCGGACACCAGGCCGTACAGCTTCTCGAACGCCTGCTGGTCGCCCTGTGCGACCAGCGGGAGCAGTGCGTCGGCGTCCATGCGGTGTCCCCCTTTTCGGGCCCCTTGTGCACGCGGGGCTCATTGTCCGGTCGCCCGGTCTTCGGGGCGAGAGACGGGACCGGATTGGGAAAGAGGCCAATCCGCCGGGCCGTTCGCCCCGAATGGCGTTCGTCAGGCGGCTCCCGCGCTCCACGCGCCGGGTCGCGCGAAGGAACGTAAGGACGGACGCGATGACAGCTATCGCCAGGAGCCGTGCGGGGCGTCGCAACAGGCGCGGCCTCGCCGCGCTTGTCTGTGGCGCGCTGGCCGCCGGGGGGCTCGCAGCCGCCGGCGTGACCGCACTCGAACCGGGAGCGGCCGATGCCGCAAGCCACCGGGAGGCCCCGCTGATCTCGGGACAGCCCCAGTACGACAACACGGACGTGTACGCGTTCGTCAGCCCCGACCGGCCCGACACGACGACGATCGTGGCGAACTGGCTCCCCTTCGAGGAGCCCGCGGGCGGTCCCACCTTCTATCCGTTCGCCGACGACGCGCAGTACGACGTCCACGTGGACAGCGACGGGGACGCGCAGGGCGATCTGCTCTACCGGTGGACGTTCGACACGCAGACCAAGAGCGGCGACACGTTCCTCTACAACACCGGTCCCGTGACGAGCCTGGACGACCCCGATCTGAACGTCACGCAGACCTACGACCTGGACCTGATCAAGCTGAAGGACCAGAAGGTCACGTCGACGACGAAGCTCGCCGACGACGTGCCCGCGGCGCCCTCGCACGTCGGCAAGGCGTCGATGCCGAACTACAAGAAGCTGCGCGACCAGGCCGTGCGCGACATCAAGGGCGGCGGTTCGACGTTCGCCGGGCAGGCCGACGACCCGTTCTTCGCGGACCTGCGGGTCTTCGACCTGGCGTACGGCGGCAATCTCTCCGAGGTCGGGCGGGACACCCTCAAGGGCTACAACGTGAACACCATCGCCCTTCAGGTGCCGACCGCGGAGCTCCGGCAGTCGGAGAAGCAGCCCGTCGTCGGCGTCTGGTCGACGACCCAGCGCAAGAACGCGAGCGGCAAGTGGACGCAGGTCTCGCGGATGGGCAACCCGCTGGTGAACGAGGTCGTCGTACCGAGGAAGGACAAGGACAAGTTCAACGCGTCCTCGCCCTGGAACGACAAGCAGTTCCTCAAGTACGTCACCAACCCCGAACTGCCCAAGGTCCTGGAGAAGATCTACGGCCTGAAGGCTCCGGCGGAGCCCCGCAACGACCTCGTGTCGGTCTTCCTGACCGGCGTGAAGGACCTCAACCAGCCGCCGGGTGTGCGGCCGGCCGAGGCGCTGCGGCTCAACACGTCGATCAAGCCGGCCGCCGATCCGAAGCGGCTCGGTGTGCTCGACGGCGACAACGCCGGGTTCCCCAACGGGCGGCGGCTCGCCGATGACGTCATCGACATCGAGCTGCAGGCCGTCGAGGGCGAACTCGTCGGCAACAAGAACGACTTGGGCGACGCGGTGGACGCCAACGAGCAGAAGTTCGGCGGCGCCTTCCCGTACGTGGCACTGCCCACGTCCGGGTCCCGTGGGCCGCTGGCCAAGGGCGGCGGTTCCGGTGACAGCTCGGCACGTGACGCGCTGAGCGGCGGTGCCGTGCCCGGGCGTCCGGGGGCCGGTGGCGGTGACGAGACCGACGCCGTGCTGATCGCCTCCGGTGCCGCGGGGACCGCCGGGGTCCTGCTGGTGGGCCTCGGGCTCCTCTGGTGGCGCAGGCGGGGCGCGCCCGGGACCTCGGGGTGAGGCCGTTCCCCCGGGGGTGAGCCCCGCGGGGGCGGGCCCTCTGTGGGCGGCGGGGGCTCCGTCCCGCAGGGAGAGCCCCCCGCGGGGCAATTCCCTTCCACGTCCCTCCCAAGTCCTTCCCAAGCCGGCGCGGTCCGCATCTCATCCCCCTGCGGGCCGCGCCTTCTCCCTACTCCTTCCACACTCCTTCCACGGAAAGGTCTGCTGCCATGGCTCTGCCACGTCCCGCCGGGCGGTCCCTCGTCGCCGCCGTCGTGCTGGCGCTCGCGATCACCGGCGGTGCCGTCGTCGCCGGCGGTGACGACGGCCGGGACCGGCAGCCGTCCTCGATCGCCGCGCCGGGCGCCTCGCTCGACGGGCTGCGGGGCGGCGATCTGGACCGTGGCGTGGAGGCGCTGCAGGCCCATCTGCGGGCCCAGCCAAGGGACTTCGGCTCCTGGGCGACGCTGGGCACCGCCTACGTCGAGCAGGCCCGCACCCGGGGCGATCCCTCCCGGTACCGCGAGGCGGACCGCGCCATCGGCCGGTCCCTGGAGCTCCGGCCCGGCAACGACGCCGCACTGGCCGGGCGTGCGGCCCTGGCCGCCGCCCGGCACGACTTCAAGGGCGCCCTGCGGCACGCGGATTCCGCGCTCGCCGTGAACCCGTACAACGAGGGGGCGTTGGCCTCACGGATCGACGCCCTGGTCGAGCTCGGCCGCTACCCCGCGGCCGCGCGGGCCGCCGACGGGGCGGACGCCCGGCGGCCCGGCGTTCCCGTCTTCACCCGGTACGCGTACGTGCGCGAGCTGCGGGGCGATGTCGCGGGGGCCCGCCGGGCGCTCTCGCGGGCGGTCGGCTCGGTATCGGCCTCCGCGCCCGGCGACGTGGCCTACGTCGCCACGGCTCTGGGCCAACTGGCCTGGCGCCAGGGCCAGTACGGCGAGGCCCTGCGCCAGTGCGGCAGGGCGCTGCGGGCCGACGCCTCCTATCTGCCCGCTCTGGAGTGCCGGGCTCGGGCCTGGGCCGGGCGCGGGGAGCCGGGGCGGGCGATACGAGCGCTGCGGGAGGTGGTCGCCCAGGCTCCGCTGCCGGGGCCGCTGCTGGCCCTCGGCGAGCTGTACGAGGCGCGGGGCGAGCGGGCGAAGGCGCGCAGGCAGTACGAGCTGCTCTCCGCGGGGGTGTCGCTCGCGCGGGCCAACGGCGTGAACGCGGACCTCGAATCGGCGATCGCTCTGGCGGACCACGGGGACCGGCGGGATGCCCTGCGGGCGGCGCGGGCGGAGTGGAAGCGCCGCCACACGCTCCACACGGCAGACGCCCTGGCCTGGGCCCTCCACCTCAACGGCCGCTCCCGCGAGGCCCTTCCCTACACCCGCATGGCGACAGACACCGGATTCCGGGAGGCGTCCTTCATGTACCACCGAGCCGCGATCGAGACGGCGACGGACTCCCCCGCGGCGGGCCGCCGCTGGGCGTCCAGGGCGCTTGACCTCAACCCGGGCTTCTCCCCGACGGGGGCACGGGAGGCGCGGAAGCTGGCCGGGGGTGGTGGGTCGTGAGGATCCGCACCATGCGATGCGTCGAACGCCACGTCTGGTTGTGGGGCGGGGCCGCACCGGCAGTCAGGTGCGATCGCCCCCGCCTCCCCCACTCAACCCGGCAAGTTGCCCCGCTGCGGAGTTTCGGGCGGGTGGGCGCGAAGGGCTTGTTCGGCAGCCCCAGGCTGCGGGGTGCGCGGTGAAGCGGCGGCTCGCAGGCCTCGGGGTGATCGGCGGCGCAGCCATTCTCGCTCTGTTGCCCGCCGGGCAGGCAAGCGCGCACCCGCTGGGCAACTTCACCGTCAATCGGTACGACGGGATCGTCGCCGCCCCGGGACGCCTCACCGTCGACCATGTGGAAGACCTCGCCGAGATTCCGGCCACGCAGGCCATGCCCCGCATCAAGGAGGCCGGCATGGCCGCCTGGGCGGAGGAACGGTGCGGGCAGGCCGCCCGCGGCAGTCGGCTGCGGGTCGGCGGCGAGAGCGTACCCCTCAGCGTGGCGCGCGCCGGCGCCACCGCGCGCGACGGCCAGGCGGGCCTGCGCACGTTGCGCGTGCGGTGTGAGCTCGGTGCCCCGCTCCCCCGGGACACCGAGCTCACCCTCCGTTTCGAGGCCGCGGGCCAACCCGGCCCCGGCTGGCGGGAGATCACCGCCCAGGGTGATCGCATGACGGTGCGGGACGCCGACGTGCCGGAGGCGTCCGTGTCGCGGCGGCTCACCCGCTACCCGGAGCGGCTCCTCTCCTCGCCGCCGCGCGACGCATCGGCGGCGCTGCGCATCACCCCCGGCGGCCCCGCCCTCGCCGAGCGGCCCGGCGCCGAGGCCCCCGCCGCGAGCCCGCTCCCCCGCGGCGCCGACCGCTGGACGCAGGCGCTCACCGGGCTCGTCGCCCGGCACGACCTCAGCTTCGGCTTCGCCGTACTCGCCCTGGGCATCGCCCTGTTGCTCGGCGCCCTGCACGCCATCGCGCCGGGGCACGGCAAGACGCTGATGGCCGCGACCGCCGCCGCCCGCGGCCGCGCCTCCCTGCGGGACGTCCTCCCGCTCGCCGCGTCGGTGACCGTCACGCACACCCTCGGGGTGGCGGCCCTCGGGCTGCTCGTCGCGGGCGGCTCCGCGGCGGCGCCCTCCGTCATCGCCTGGCTGGGCATCGCCAGCGGTGTCCTGGTGACCGGCGCGGGGGCCCTGCTTCTGCGGAGGGCGTGGCGCCGCCGCAAACAGCACGGGCACAGCCACAGCCACAGCCACGGCCATCAGCACAGTCACGATGCGCCGCCCCGGCTCCGCGGCGCCCTCTTCCTCGGCTTCGCCGGCGGCCTCGTGCCAAGCCCCTCCGCCGTGGTCGTCCTGGTCGGCGCCGCCGCACTCGGCGAGGCCTGGTTCGGGCTGCTCCTGGTGCTCGCGTACGGGATGGGTCTTGCCGTGACGCTGACCGCCGCCGGGTTCCTCGTGGTGCGGGTCGGTTCCGCCGCCGGACGGCGGCTGCGCGGACCCCGCGGGCTGCGCCGCCTCACGCACCGGTTCCTGCCCGTCGGGTCCGCCTGTGTCGTGGTCGCCCTCGGGTGCGGATTGGTGTTCAAAGGGGCGGCAACGGCGCTCGGTTGAGGTAGTTTTGTGGAGAATCGCACGGCTGCCGATGGGGGACGCCCGTGACCGACGACGAGCGTGTGATCGCGGGGCGCTACCGCCTGCTTGCTCCCTTGGGCGAGGGCGGCATGGGCACGGTCTGGCGCGCCCGTGACGAGGTCCTGGGGCGCGAGGTCGCGGTCAAGGAGGTGCGCGCCCCGGCAGGGCTCCCGGCCAGTGACGTCGACCGGCTTTACGCCCGCCTGGAGCGCGAGGCCTGGGCCGCCGCCCGTATCCCGCACCGCAATGTGGTGACGGTCTACGACGTGGCGAGCCAGGACGGGCGCCCGTGGATCGTCATGGAGATCGTGCGCGGCCTCTCGCTGTCCGATGTGCTCGACACGGAAGGGCCGATGCCGCCGCAGCGCGCCGCGCACATCGGCGCGGAGGTGCTCGCCGCCCTGCGCGCCGCGCACGACGCGGGGGTCCTGCACCGTGACGTGAAGCCCGGCAACGTACTGATCGGCAATGACGGGCGGGTCGTCCTGACCGATTTCGGGATCGCCATGGTGGAGGGGAGTTCGGCCCTCACCATGACGGGGGAAGTGATCGGATCGCCCGAATTCCTCGCCCCGGAGCGGGCGTTGGGGCAGCGGCCTGGCCCCGAGTCCGATCTGTGGTCCCTCGGCGTGCTGCTCTACGCGGCCGTCGAGGGCAGTTCGCCGTTCCGGCAGGACACCCCGCTCAGCACGTTGCGCGCGGTGGTCGACGAGGCGCTGCCGCCGGCGCAGAACGCGGGAGCGCTGACGCCCGTACTCGAAGGGCTGCTGCGCAAGGATCCCGCCGAGCGGATCTCCCCTGCCGACGCCGAGCGCGATCTGCGGCTCGTCGCGGCGGGCGGCGCCCCGCGCGCGGACCCCGCCGTTCCGTATCTGCCCACGGTCACCTCGCAGGAGCAGCGACACACACCGCAGCCGCCGCCCCAGCCCCATCCCCAGCCGGAGCCGCCACCGGTCACCTACGGCGGCGGGACCACGACAACGACCGCCCCGAGCCGCTCGCGCCGCTCCGTCCTCGTCCTCACGGCCGGCCTGACAGCGCTCGCGCTGGCCCTCGGCGGACTCACGTACGCCCTGGTCAACCGGGACGACGGAGGCGGCGGAAGCAGCGGCGGCTCGACCGGCGGAGGTGACACCGGTGGAAGCGGGGGCAGTGGTTCCGGCGGTGGCAAGAGCGGTGGCCAGAACGGCGGCAGCAGTACGTCAGAGGGTTCCGACGGCGGCTCGACGAACGGCGGCGGCAGTGACGGCGGTTCGACCGGCAACGGCTCGACCGGCGGCTCCACGAACGGCGGCGGCAACGGCGGCACGACCACGCGCCCGCCCCAGTCCGTCAAGGTGACCGTCTCCGGGGTGCGCACGGAGTACAGCGGGGCGTGCCCGGTGCCGGCCGGTCAGGCACCGTCCTTCACGGCGACGTTCACGGTGGGCCGGGTTCCGGCCTCCGTCGACTACCGCTGGGTCACGAAGTCCGGCGAGCCGAGCGATCCCGGCTGGAAGACGCTCACGTTCGCGTCCGGCGGGGGCAAGAGCAAGCAGGTGCACCACACGGAGACCGTGGACGCCGGGCCCGGCGAGACGTATCAGAACGAGATCAGTGTGGAGGTGCGCAGCCCGGTTCAGGCGACCTCCAACTCCGTCGCGTACTCGGTGACATGCGAGAAGGAGACCCCGACGGACGGAGTCTCCCCCTACACGGCGCGCTAGACGTCAAGCAGGCGTCGAACTGCGCGTCGAACTCGGCCCGTCAGAGGGCCGCGGCCCTGAACACGGGAAGGTAGCCGCCGCTCTGACCGGCGGACGTGGGGTGGTAGGACTCGCCGATGTTGGTCCACTTCACGCTGTGCAGCCACGCGTCGCCGGAGCAGATCTCATGCCCGGTGAAGGTGCTGGTCACATCGCCGAAGGTGAAGCCGTGGTCGGCGGCCCGCTTGGCGGTCGTGGAGTTGAGGAGGTTCGCGGCGTCGTTGATGGCGGCGCGCTCGGTCTCGGAGAGACCGGCGAGGCAGCTGCCGCCGAGCTTGTAGAAGCGCGGGTAGCCCATGACGACGACCTGGGCGGCGGGTGCCTTGCCGCTGATCGCCGAGTAGACCTGGTCGAGTTTGCCGGGGAGGGTGTTCTGGACGTAGGTGCGCGCCGTGGCGATGCGCGCGAGGCAGCTGCTCTCGGACTGGAGCACACAGGTCGTCATGACGTCGGCGAACCCGGCGTCGTTGCCCCCGACGGAGATGCTGACGAGGCCCGTCCCCGAGCCGAGCGGGCCGAGCTGGTTGGCCACGACGTCACCCGTGCGGGCACCGGAACAAGCCGTGAAGTTGAAGCTGGCGGGTGAGTTGGCGGCGGCCCACAGCGCGGGGTACGCGCGCGGAGTGCGCTTGCAGTTGCCGCTTCCGCTGTCGTATCCGCCGGCTCCGACACCGGACGAGTAGGAGTCGCCGAGTGCCACATAGCCGGTGGCCGCGGCCTGTTGGTCGGTCTGCTGGTCTGCTTGAGCCGCTGTGGCCCCGGTGAGGGCGAAGGCGACGGCGAGGAGGAGTGAGGACATGTTTGCCGTGATTCGGGACAATCTCATGGAACCTCCCTTAGCAGGATTTCTGCCACGACCGTGGTAGCACCTCCCACCCGCCGTCGGTAGTGCTCATGTCAACAAGTTCGCCTGCAATTCCCTTGCGCACCAAGGGAGTTCCCCACCAGTTCAAGGGGCGGCATCGGACATCTCCACACTCCCTCCGCATCTTGACGGGCCGCCACGGACTGCGCGACATTGAAGCCCGGCATCCGGCGCTTCGGGGGGCAAAGTCGCCAATGCAGACCATCGGGATCAAGGCACCGTCATCAGACACCGGGCCGGGCGCGGAGCAGCGCCCGAGCCGTCACGGAGACCTGCTTCCGTTGCTCGGGGGCATGGCTGTGGCGGTCGGCGCCGTCGGTGCGCTGCTCGCGCTCACGGACATCGACTCTCCGCTGCGCGCACCGTTCACGCTCTTCTTCCTGCTCGCGGCGCCGGGGGGAGCAATCGGCGCCGCGCTGCGCGGACTTGAACCATGGGGCCGGATCGTGGCTTCCGTTTCCGGGGCCGTCGCGGTCAACCTGTTGGTGGCCCAGGCCATGCTGGCCCTGCACATGTGGTCGGTGCGCGGCGGGGTCGCGGCCGTCACCGTGATCGGCTCGCTCATCTTCCTGCTGGTACTGGTACGGCGACTGCGTGGCCGTACCCCGAGAAGGCGGACCTCCTGACGTGGACATCACCGTGCACCGCCCCGGAGAACTCACCGCCGCCGACCGGGTGGCCTGGACGGCGCTGCAGTCCAAGTCCCACCTCAACGGCTCGCCCGAGCTGGCCAATCCTTTCCTCTCCCCGGAGTTCACCCTCGCGGTGGGCCACTGGCGGCGCGGGGTGCGGATCGCGGTCGTCCGGGAAGCCGGTGAGCCCGCGGCGTTCTTCCCGTACCAGAGATCCATCACCGGCGTCGGCCGGGCCATCGGCCTCGGCGTCTCCGACTGCCAGGGCCTGGTGCACCGGCCCGGCTTCACCTGGGACGCACGGGAGCTGCTGCGGGCCTGCGGGCTCGCGATGTGGGAGTTCGACCATCTGGCCGGCGGCCAGGGGCCGTTCGAGGCGGGCGCCTCCGGCTCCTTCGCATCGCCCGTCATGGATCTGGACCAGGGGTACGAGGCCTATCTCGGCCATCTCCGGGCGAAATCCCCGAAGTTCACCCGCACGACACTCGCCAAGGAGCGCAGGCTCGCGCGCGACCACGGCACCGTTCGCTATGTGCACGACGAGCGCGACCCGGCGGTCCTGCGCACCCTGACGGGGTGGAAGTCGGCCCAGTACCGCAGGACCGGCCGCAGCGACCGGTTCGCGCAGGCCTGGATCAACCAGCTCGTGCGGCAGCTCTTCCACACCGGTTCCGCCCAGTTCGCCGGCCTGCTCTCCGTGCTGTACGTCGACGACGTGCCGGTCGCGGCGCACTTCGGGCTGCGCTCCGAGCGGATCTTCGCCCAGTGGTTCCCGGCCTACGACCCGGCGTTCGCGAAGTACTCGCCCGGCCTGATCCTGCATCTGCGGATGGCCGAGGCGGCCGCCGCCGACGGCATCGCGTACATGGATCTGGGGCGGGGCCAGAAGCAGTACAAGGACTCCCTGAAGACACGTGAACTCACCGTGTCCGAGGGGTGGGTGGCGCTGCGCCATCCGGCAGCGATCGGACACCGGGCGCGGCGCGCTCCGGTCAGGGCGCTGCGCAACACCGTCTTGTCGAGGCCGGAACTCTTTGAACCGGCCGACAAGCTGCTGAAACGCTTCGGTGAATTCCGATCAAGAAAGAAGGAATAAGGGGGGAGAAGGAAGGAAGAGGGCGCTCCATATGTGTCCACCAAGATTGGCCAAATCATCAAAAACGTGAGGCCACGTTCCAGGTCTTGCCATACGGCCTCAATCATCAATACCGTCGTACATCCACCCGCATCGGTCCATCACGCAATGCGATCTAGGGGAGGGCTCAAGATCGCGGTGGTTCCGGCGCGGGGCGCGGTAGGGGGGTGCCGTGCTCGGCGACTGCAGCTGTGCCGAGTCACGTCCCGCGCGATGCCAGCTCACTCGGCATGCACGGAGATCTATTTCGTCATGCGCAAGTGAGAACCCCCCTTTCGAACCGGATACATAGCCGGACCGCCCGGGGGTGGGCGGTCCACCGGACGAGAGGGATCAGACTCATGACTTCTTTTGTGCGCCCGGCCGAGCCGGGCCAAGACCCGTTAGACAAGCCGATGCCGTCCGGTAACTACCGGCCGATATCCACGCACTTGGCGATCACACCGCCGGTGAGCGTCGTGATTCCCGCGATGAACGAAGCGGAGAATCTTCCCTACGTCTTCAAGACGCTGCCCGACTGGGTCCACGAGGTCGTGCTCGTGGACGGCAATTCCACCGACGACACGGTGTCCGTCGCCCGGGAGCTGTGGCCGGACGTCAAGGTCGTGCGGCAGCTCGGCAAGGGCAAGGGCGACGCCCTGATCACCGGATTCGAGGCGTGCACCGGCGACATCATCGTGATGGTCGACGCGGACGGCTCGGCCGACGGTCACGAGATCGTCAGCTATGTCTCCGCCCTCGTCTCGGGCGCGGACTTCGCCAAGGGATCACGGTTCGCCAACGGCGGTGCCACGGACGACATGACGCCGATCCGCAAGCTCGGCAACCACGTCCTGTGCTCCGTCGTGAACGCCAAGTTCGGCGCCCGCTACACCGACCTGTGCTACGGCTACAACGCCTTCTGGAAGCACTGCCTCGACAAGATCGACCTCGACTGCACCGGTTTCGAGGTGGAGACCCTGATGAACATCCGGGTGGTCAAGGCCGGGCTCAAGGTGCAGGAGATCCCCAGCCACGAGTATCTGCGCATCCACGGCGCCAGCAATCTCAGCGCCGTCCGCGACGGCCTGCGGGTCCTGAAGGTGATCCTCACGGAGCGCTCCAACCGCCGCGGGCAGCAGCGCCGCCGCACCCGTGGTGTCCCCTTCCGCACACGTCAGGGAGAGGTGTCTTGAGCGGTCCCGACCACCACGGGGGAAGCACGGTCGCGGGCCTCGTCGGCTTCTCGGTCGTCATCTGCGTCTACACCGAGGACCGCTGGGAGGACATCCTGGCGGCGGTCGCCTCGGTGCGGGCGCAGTCCCTGACGGCCCTCGAAACACTGCTCGTGGTGGACCACAACGCCTCGCTCCTCGACCGGCTCGCCAAGGAGTACAAGGAGACCGAAGGGGTGCGGGTGCTCGCCAACGCGGGCCCCCGCGGCCTCTCCGCGGGCCGCAACACCGGCATCGCCGCAGCCGGCGGCGAGTTCATCGCGTTCCTTGACGACGACGCCGTCGCCGAGCGGGACTGGCTGCGCCACTTCGCCGAGGGGTACGCGGACCCGAGGGTCTTCGCGGTGGGCGGGCGCACCATGCCCGTCTGGGAGTCCCGGCGCAGGCCCGCCTGGTTCCCCGAGGAGTTCGACTGGGTCGTCGGCTGTACGTACAAGGGGCTGCCCGAGGGGCGCGTGCGGGTGCGCAACGTGCTTGGCGGCAACGCCTCCTTCCGCCGCAGCGCCTTCGACGCGGCGGGCGGCTTCGCGACCGGCATCGGCCGTGACGGCGACAAGCGTCCGCTGGGCTGCGAGGAGACGGAGCTGTGCATCCGCCTGGCGCGGGCCAGACCCGACGCGGTGCTCCTGATCGACGACCGTGCGGTGATCCACCACCGCGTCCCCGCAGCACGGGAGCGCTTCCACTACTTCCGTACGCGGACGTACGCGGAAGGCCTCTCCAAGGCGCTGGTGGCCCGAAGTGTGGGCGCCGGGAAGGGACTTGAGTCGGAGCGCAGGTACACCACGCGGGTGCTGCCCGCCGGTGTGGGCCGCGGTCTGCGCGACGCGCTGCTCGCCCGCCCCGGTGGCGCGGGCCGGGCGGGCGCCATCGTCGCGGGAGTGGTCACGGCGGCCGGGGGGTACGTAGTCGGGAGCGTTCGCGCGCGCAGGGCGGGCGCCACCTTCTCGGTCGCGGAGATCGAGCGGGACGCAGCTCAGGGGGGACCGAGATGAGCGCCGCCGTTCCGATCCTCATGTACCACTCGATCGCCCATGAACCGACCGAGGCGACCCCGGAGGGGGGAGGGGAGACAGGGGCGGGGGGGGGGGGGGCCGCGGCGTCGAGGGCTGGCGGGGGGGGAGCAGAGCACCACCACACGGGACACCGCGAGGGAGAGGCCACCCCGCCCC
>NZ_JBHYIG010000177.1:0-20588 GCF_042740015.1 Streptomyces sp. NPDC059037 | reverse complement strand
GAGTGACGGTCACCCTGCAGAGGAGCCGGGACTGCGATTCGTTCCCCTGGGGTTTCTTCAAGACCGCCGCTTCGCGGCGGATCTTTCCCGCCCGCCCACCCGAAACCCCGCAGTTGCCCGCCCGAACCCGGCGGAGCCGGTGATCAACGGCCACCCTCGTAGTAACCCCGCACCCGCTCCACCGCCCCCGCCGAAGCCCCCACATGGTCAAGCCCCAGCAGCGCCGCCCCCAGCACGGGGCGTACGGACACCACCCGAGGGACCGCCTTCGGGGCGCGTGCGGCCAGCAACGCGCGGACGGTGTCGTCCAGTTGAGGGTGGCCCGCGGCCAGCACGCTGCCGCCGAGCAGAACCGGCGTCTCCTCCTCCAGGAGGTCGAGCCGGGTCAGGGCGACGCTCGCCATCGCCACCACCTCCTCCGCGAGCCGGTCCACGATGGCCCGCGCCACCGCGTCCCCCTCAGCCGCCGTGGCGAAGAGGACCGGCGTCAGTTCATGCCGCCGCAGCTCGTCGATCCGGGACAGGTGCAGCGCCTCGATCAGCGCGTACATGGACGGCAGTCCGAAGTGCGCGGGAAGCGTGCGCGAAAGCGCGGTGGGGCCGCCGCGCCCGTCCTCCGCGCGGGCCGCGTGCCACAGGGCCTCCTCCGCGAGGCCCCAGCCGCCGCCCCAGTCACCGGAGATCCGCCCGATCGCGGGGAAGCGGGCCGTGCGGCCGTCCGGGCGCATGCCCACGCAGTTGATGCCCGCGCCGCACACCACGGCGACCCCGCGCGGCTCGGCGACCCCTGCCCGCAGGATCGCGAAGGTGTCGTTGCGCACCGTCACGCTCGCGCCCCAGCCGCGCGCGTCAAGGGCGGACGCCAACTGCGCCTCCTCCACCGGGAGATCGGCGTTGGCCAGGCACGCCGAGACATGGTCGGCCCCGGCGGCCCCGGCGGCCGCGAACACCTCGCGCACCGCCGACTCCAGGACGTCCACGGCCGTCTCGACGCCCACCGCCGGCGGCTGGAACCCGCCGCCGCGCGCCGCCGCGACGACCGTGCCGCTCGCTGCGACCAACGCGACGTCGGTCTTGCTGTTGCCCGCGTCGATCGCGAGAACCGACCCGGATACGGAACCGCTCATGCCCACGCGAGGTGCTCCCGGTTGTGCGCGATCAGCTGATCGGTGAGCTGCTCGGCGTACGCGAACTGGCCGATCAGGGGGTGGGCGAGCAGTGCGCGGTAGACGCGGTCGCGGCCGCCCCGCAGTGCCGCCTCCAGGGCCAGGTCCTCGTACGCGGTGACGTTGGCGGTCAACCCCGCGTACAGCGGGTCGAGTTCGGGCAAGGCGAGCGGCGTGGCGCCCTTCGTGCCGACCGCCGCCTGCACCTCGATGACCGCGTCGTCCGGCAGGAACGGCAGCGTGCCGCGGTTGTAGGTGTTCACCACCTGGTACGGGCTGCCCCCGCCGGCGAGCAGCGCCGCCGCCAGGTCCACCGCGGCCTCCGAGTAGAAGGCCCCGCCCCGCTTGGCGAGCAGTTCCGGCTTCTCGTCGAGGGCCGGATCGCCGTACATCGTGAGCAACTCGGCCTCCATCGCGGCGACTTCGGAGGCCCGCGACGGCTTGGTGCGCAGTTCGCGCACGACCTCGTCGTGGGCGTAGAAGTAGCGCAGGTAGTAGGAGGGGACGACGCCGAGGCGGTCGAGGATCTGGCGCGGCAGGCGCAGGTCCGCCGCGATCGCGTCGCCGTGCTCGGCGAGCAGCCTGGGCAGCACGTTCTCGCCCTCGGGGCCGCCGAGGCGCACCGCCGTCTCCCAGGTGAGGTGGTTCAGGCCCACGTGCTCCAGATGGACGTCACCGGGCGTCACGTCGAGGAGCTTCGCGAACTTCCGCTGGAAGCCGATCGCCACGTTGCAGAGGCCGACCGCCTTGTGCCCGGCCTGGAGGAGGGCCCGCGTGACGATGCCCACCGGGTTGGTGAAGTCGATCAGCCAGGCGTTCGGATTCGTACGCCGTACGCGCTCGGCGATGTCCAGGACCACCGGCACCGTCCGCAGCGCCTTCGCCAGGCCGCCCGCGCCCGTCGTCTCCTGGCCGACGCAGCCGCACTCCAGCGGCCACGTCTCGTCCTGGTTGCGCGCGGCCTGACCGCCGACGCGCAGCTGGAGCAGCACGGCGTCGGCGCCCTCCACACCCGCGTCCAGGTCGGCCGTGGTGACGATCCGGCCCGGGTGGCCTTGTTTGGCGAAGATCCGCCGGGCCAGACCGCCGACCAGGTCGAGGCGGTCGGCCGCCGGGTCGACGAGCACCAGCTCCTCGATGGGGAGCGTGTCCCTCAACCGGGCGAATCCGTCGATGAGTTCGGGGGTGTAGGTGGATCCTGCGCCCACCACGGCGAGTTTCATGGTCAGCCCTTCACTCCGGTCAGCGTGACACCCTCGACGAACGCCTTCTGCGCGAAGAAGAACACGAGGATCACAGGGGCCATGACCAGCAGGGTCGCGGCCATGGTCAGATTCCAGTCGGTGTGGTGCGCGCCCTTGAACGACTCCAGGCCGTACGAAAGGGTCCAGGCGCCCGGGTTCTCGGACGCGTAGATCTGCGGCCCGAAGTAGTCGTTCCAGGCGTAGAAGAACTGGAACAGGGCGACGGCGGCGATGCCGGGCTTGGCCATCGGCACGACGACCCTGAGCAGGGTCCTCAGCTCGCCGCAGCCGTCGACCTTCGCGGCGTCGACGTACTCGTTCGGGATGGTCATCAGGAACTGCCGCAGCAGGAAGATGGAGAACGCGTCGCCGAACGCCATCGGGATGATCAGCGGCCACAGCGTGCCGGACAGATCGAGCTGCTTCGCCCAGAACAGATACATCGGGATGATGATCACCTGCGGCGGCAGCATCATCATCGAGATGACCAGCATCAGGGAGAGATTGCGGCCCCTGAAGCGGAACTTGGCGAGCGCGTACGCCACGGGCAGCGACGACACGACCGTCAGGAGGGTGCCAAGTCCCGCGTACAGCAAGGTGTTTCGCCACCAGGTCAGAAAGCCCGGGGTGTCGAAGACCTTGCTGTAGTTCGACCACTCCCAGGTGTCCGGGATCAGGTCGCGGGTGAGCGTCTGCTGGTCGTTCATCAGCGAGGTGAGGAAGAGGAAGACGAACGGCAGCAGGAAGAACAGCGCCACGGTGACGCCGAGCGTGTGCACGGCGATCCAGTGCAGGAAGGCCTTGCGGCGTGCGGTGCGGGCGGCGGGAGTGATGACGACCCCGCGCAACTCGGGCTTACGTTCCAGTAGTTGGGTCATGATGGTCAGTCACCTGCCTGGATGAGGCCGCCGCGCCGCCGCATCAGAAGCGCGGTGAACGCCATGGCCAGGGCGAAGAGCACGAGCGCGATCACGCAGGCGGAGCCGTAGTCGAAGCGCTGGAAGCCGAGGTTGTAGACGAGCTGCGGCAGGGTCAGCGTCGACCTGTCCGGGTAGCCGGGCTCGAACTGCTGCCCGGAGCCGCCGATCACGCCGGACGCGACCTTCCCCGCGACCAGGGGCTGTGTGTAGTACTGCATGGTCTGGATCACGCCCGTGACCACCGCGAACATCACGATCGGCGAGATGTTCGGCAGCGTCACGAAGCGGAACCGCTGCCACGAGGACGCGCCGTCAAGCTCGGCGGCCTCGTACTGCTCCTTCGGCACGTCGAGCAGCGCGGCCATGAAGATGACCATGAGGTCGCCGATGCCCCACAGGGCGAGCATCGTCAGGGCGGGCTTGGACCAGGCGGCGTCGTTGAACCAGCCCGGGGCGGGAAGGCCGAGGTCCCCGAGGAGTGAATTGACGGGCCCCGTGCCGGGGTTGAGCAGAAACGCGAACGCCATGGTGGCGGCGACCGGCGGCGCGAGATAGGGCAGATAGAAGAGGGTCCGGAAGACACCCGCACCGGTCTTTATCTTGGTGATGAGCAGCCCGATCCCGATGCCGAAGACGACCCGGCAGGACACCATGACGACGACCAGCCACAGCGTGTTGCGCAGCGCGGGCCAGAACATCGGGTAGTCGGTGAAGACGTAGGACCAGTTGTCCGTTCCCGTCCAGGTCGGCGGCTTGAAGCCGTCGTACTGCATGAACGAGAAATAGACGGTCGAGATCAGCGGATAGGCGAAGAAGACCGCGAAGCCGATCAGCCACGGCGACATGAAGGCGGCGGTCCGCAGCGCCGAGCGACGCCGCTTCGAGCGCAACGTATAGGTACTCATCGGGCGACGGCTACTTCGCCTGCTCGATGTCCGTGTCGATCTCGTCGGCGGTCTTCTTCAGACCGGCCTTCAGATCCTTCTGCTTGCCCTTTTCGAAGTCGTAGCCGAGATTCTGGATGGAGACGAGGTACGGTCCGCCGTTGACGGAGGCGGGGGTCGTGGTCGAGTCCGGGTTCTCGGCGATGTCCAGGAAGGTCTTGAAGCGCGGGTCGTACTTCAGCTTCGGCGACTTCAGGGCGTCGTGCGTGGACGGCACATTGTGGATGGCGTTGGCGAAGTCCACGACGGCGTCCGTGTTCGTGGTCATGAACTTGACCAGCTCCCACGACGCGTTCTGCTTCTCGCTGGTGGCGGCGATACCGGCGATGGTGCCGGTGACGTAACCCTTGCCGTAGGTGTCCTTCTGGTCGTCGGGCACGGGCAGCGGCGCGACGCCGATGTCAAAGCCGACCTTGGCTTCCTCGGCCATCCCGAGCCGCCACTCGCCGTCCATCTGCATGGCGACCTGGCCGGTGTGGAAGGGATGCTTGGCACCCCACTCGTCACCGAACGTCGACCGGTACTTCTCCAGCTTCTGATAGCCGCCGAGTTCATCGACGAGCTTCTTCTGATACGTGAATCCGTCGACGAATGCCGGATCCTTGGCGACGTTCGACTTGCCGTCCTTGTCGAAGTACGTGGGGGACCACTGTCCGAAGTAGTGCTCGGTCTTCGTTTCGTAGCCGTGGTAGTTCGGCATGAACCCGAGCTGCTCGTAGGAGTCGCCCTTCGCCTTGGTCAGCTTCTTGGCGACGGAGGTGAATTCGGACCAGGTCTTCGGCGGGCTCTTGATGCCGGCCTTCTTGAACTCGTCCTTGTTGTAGTAGAGGCCGTACGCGTCGCCGAGGAGCGGGGCGGCGCAGCGGTTGCCCTCGAACTGCGTGTACTCGTTCATGGTCTTCGGGAAGGTCTTCTCCGGGTCGATCCCGTCCTTCTTGAAGAAGGGGTCGAGGTCGACCCACGCGCCCGACGAGCAGAACTTGCCGACGTTGTTGGTGGTGAAGGAGGAGATGACATCCGGTGCCTTCGAACCACCCGCACGCAACGCCTGATTGATCTTGTCGTCGTTCATGTTCCCGACGACCTTGACGTGAATGTTGGGGTGCGCCTTCTCGAAGGCGTCGACATTCGCCTGGACGGCCTTCACCTCGGACGGCGCGCTCCAGCCGTGCCAGAAGTTGATCGTCGTCTCCTTGGACGCGTCGTCGTCCGCACCCGAGCTGCTCTGGCCCGTACAGGCCGTGGCGAGCAGGGCTATGGAGGCGGTCGCGGCGAGCGCGACGGCGGTCGCGCGGCGGTTTTCGGGCATGACGGAGTACTCCCTGGGCAGGACGGGCTCGGACGAGGGGTTACGTCAGGGTGCGGGGAGGGAATCAGCGCGAGGTGTCGAAGACCTCGTCACGGGTGGCGGCGAGCGCGCTCTCCAACGCGCCGCGCAGCACGGGGTGTTCGGCGACTTCCCCGACGACGAGACGGGGACGTGAGACGGCCAGCTCGTCGAGCTCGGCCTGGATCAGCTGACGCAGCGGCTCGCCGCCCGCGGTGTGCAACGAGCCGCTGAGCACGACGAGTTCGGGGTCGAATACGGCGATGAGCGAGGCGAGACCGGTGGCGAGGCCGGTCGCGTACGTCTCCAGGAGCTGCCGGTGGGGCCCGTCGTCGACGGCGGCGGCCTGCGCGAGGAGGGCGGCGGCGACATCGGCGTACGGCCCGTGGGGGATGGGCGAGATCCCGAGATCGCGGGCGAGCTTGGGGATGACCTGCGACCCCGCAAGCTCTTGATAGCCACCGCTGTTGGCCTTGGTGACCTGGCGTACGAGAGGGGCGCCGGGGACGGGCAGGAACCCGATCTCGCCCGCGCCGCCGGTCCAGCCGCGGTGCAGCCGGCCGCCGATCACGAGGGCGGCGCCGAGCCCCTCCTGGTTCCACAGCAGCACGAAGTCCTCATGCTCCCGTGCCGCGCCGAGCCGCTGCTCGGCGATCGCGGCGAGGTTCACGTCGTTCTCGTACTCGACGGGCATCGGCAGCGCGGCCGCGAGCTCGTCGAGGAGGGTGGCGAAGTGCCAGCCGGGCAGGTGCGAGGCGTACCGGAGGCGGCCGGTGTTGGGGTCGAAGGCGCCGGGGGTGCCGATGACGAGCCGGTGCACGTCGGAACGGGTGAGCCCGGCGGCCTTCACCGCGCCGTCGAGGGCCTCGGTCACCTGGCGTACGACGGGTTCGGCGCGGCGGCCGGGCGTCGGGAGCCGGAACTCGCCGACGGTCTGGCCCGTGACGTCGGCGACGGCGGCGCGGATGCGGTCGGGGTTGACGTCGAGTCCGGCGGCGTAGGCGGCGCTCGGATTGACGCCGTACAGCTGGGCGTTGGGCCCCGGCCGGCCCTCGGTCGTCCCCGTGGCCTGCACAAGACCGGCCGCTTCGAGGCGGGCGAGGAGCTGGGAAGCCGTGGGCTTGGAGAGCCCGGTGAGCTTCCCGATCTTCGTTCGTGACAGGGGGCCGTGCGCGAGCAGCAGATCGAGGGCGGCGCGGTCGTTCATCGCGCGCAGGACCCGCGGGGTGCCGGGCATGGACCCGGCGCCGGTCGCGCCGCGGGCCGAACTCTCGGTCGAGCCACCCATGAGCTGCTCCTCGCCCCTGCGTCAGTACGGAACTTGCCTGTACGGACCGTACCGGCGCCACACTGTTAGGAAACTTTCCTATTGGGTGTGAGGAAGGTAATTCCGGCGTGGCGGGGGCGTCAATAGCGGGGGCGAGGGCGGCAACCAAGTCGTTACCTGCTGGGTCACTCCTCGGTCAGCGGCGTCACGATGGACTTCACCTTCGACTCGGCGATGGGGCCGATGTACGACGCGGCTATGCGGCCCTCGCGGTCGAAGAAGAGGGTGAAGGGGTAATTCGTGGGATTGGCGAGGCCCTTGGGCATCTGGAGGAGCTTGCGGCCGGACGGGTCGTACAGGCTCGGGTAGGACAGTTTCTTGTCCTGCTCGAAGGAGCGGGCGTTGGACACGGACGCGTCCACGTTCATGCCGACCACGGCGACGCCCTCGCTCTTCATCTCCTTGTTCACCCGTGACAGGCCGGGGGCCTCCAGGCGGCAGGGACCGCACGTCGCCGCCCACGCGTTGACCACCACGACCTTGCCCCGGTAGTCGGCGAGATCGATCTTCTTGCCGTCCACCGTCTCGCCCGACCACGCCGGGGCCTGCTTCCGCTCGGCGGGCGCATAGGACTTCAGCGGGCCCTCGCGCTTCCCGCCTTCCGCGGTGGGGCCCGAGGAGCAACCGCAAGCAAGGGCCAGTAAGGAGACAGCGGCAGCCGTACGGAGCGTCAGGGTCTTCATGATCAGAGAGTCTGCCAGGGCGGGAAAGAGGTCCCGCGGCCCGCCTGCCGACCCCTGCCGCTACTTCGAAAGATTAGGCGGCGGCGCGATCGGCGAAGCCGCCAGGGACTGGGGGGACGTCGAGGACGCGTACGCGGAAGGGGCCGCGACTCCCGCCGAGGGGTCGGGCGCCGTCTCCTCCGTCGCCTGCAGCGGCAGGCCGCCCACGATGCGGATCCCCGCCGCGTCGAACGCCAGCTTGATGCGCCAGCGCAGCTCCCGCTCCACGCCCAGCGCCTTGCCCGGCATCGTCTTGGCGGAGACGCGCACCACCATCTGATCCAGGAGCACACTGTCCAGGCCCAGGATCTCCACCGGCCCCCACAGCCGCTCGTTCCACGGCTCGTCCTTCGCCATGGTCTCGCCGACCTCCGTCAGCGTGGCCTTCACCTTCTCCAGGTCCTCGTCCGGACGGACCGTCACGTCCACGCCCGCCGTCGACCAGCCCTGGCTGAGGTTGCCGATGCGCTTGACCTCTCCGTTGCGGACGTACCAGATCTCGCCGTTGTCGCCGCGCAGCTTCGTCACGCGCAGGCCCACCTCGATCACCTCGCCCGACGCGACGCCCGCGTCGATCGAGTCGCCCACGCCGTACTGGTCCTCCAGGATCATGAAGACGCCGGAGAGGAAGTCGGTGACGAGATTGCGGGCGCCGAAGCCGATCGCCACGCCCGCCACACCGGCGGATGCGAGCAGCGGGGCCAGGTTGATCTGGAACGTGCCGAGGATCATCAGCCCGGCCGTGCCCAGGATCAGGAACGACGCCACCGAGCGGAGGACCGAGCCGATCGCCTGCGAACGCTGGCGGCGGCGCTCCACGTTCACCAGAAGCCCGCCGAGCGCCGTGCCGTCGACGGCCTGCGCCGTGCGGTTCATGCGGTCTATCAGCTTGGTGATGGCGCGCCGGATCAGGACCCGCAGGACGACCGCTATGGCGACGATCAGCAGGATGCGGAGCCCGATGCCGAGCCAGGTCGACCAGTTCTGCTCGACCCAGCTCGCGGCGTTCGTCGCGCTCTCCTGGGCGTCTTCCAGGGTCGGGGGCTTCGACGTCGACTTGTCGTCCGGGTCCGATCCGGCCGCCGACAGGGCGGACAAGAACACGGCAGGTACCTCCAGGCATAGCGGTCTGCCCAGGAGATGCACCGGGCAGAGACACCACACTAACGGGGCATTGTGTGTGGATCGTTGTCATGTTCGAGGGAGAGACGGTGCTCACCTGGGGAAGATGAGGGTGACGCACAGGTGTGGTCGAAAACACTCCGAGCCCGTTACCGGCACATGGTGGCGCTTGGACCAGGCATGAGGGGAGACTGGCTACAGATCGTCCCGGCGCGAGCCACGCGCCGCCGGCGTACAAGGAGGCATCCGTGCCGCACGTCCTGGTCCTCAATGCGTCGTACGAGCCACTGGGTGTCGTACCGCTCCGCCGCGCGCTCGTCCTCGTCCTGGAGAACAAGGCTCTCTGCCTCGAGGAATCCGGCGCCTTCATGCACAGCGCAACGCGCACTGTCCCCGCACCCAGCGTGGTCCGCCTCAAGCGGTTCGTCCGGGTCCCTTACAGGGGGCCCGTTCCTCTGACCAGGCGGGCGCTCTTCGCCCGCGACGGCGGTCGGTGCATGTACTGCGGTGGCGTCGCAACCAGCGTCGACCACGTCATTCCGAAGAGCCGTGGCGGTCAGCACGCCTGGGAAAACGTGGTGGCTTCCTGCCGCCGCTGCAATCACGTCAAGGCCGACCGGCACCTCCTGGAGCTGGGATGGCGCCTGCGTCACAAGCCCGCGCCGCCCTCGGGGCTCGCGTGGCGCATCATCGGGACCGGGCATAGGGATCCGCGCTGGCTGCCGTACTTGCAGCCGTTCGGCGCGGACGACGCGATGGCTCGGATCGACGGCATTTCTGCCTAGCAATCGATCCGGGCCTTTGTTGTACGTGAATGCGTACGACGTGAGTGTGTACGTGGTCGTCAGTCGTCGGCGACCGCGTACGCCTCCACCGACCACAGCGAGTAACCGAAGCGGGTCGCCCGCTTGTCGCCCTGTACCCGGATGTAACGCGTGTCACGCGCGTCCATGCGGACCGACTCGCGGCCGCCCTTGCCGTCCTTCACCGTCGCCGCCGTGCGCCACGTCCTGCCGTCGGCCGACGTCTGCACGCGGTAGCCCGCCGCGTACGCGTCCTGCCAGCGAAGGACCACCTGGCCGAGCCTGACCGGCTCGGCGAGCTCCAGCTGCCACCAGGCGTTGTCCTTGGCCGGGGACGACCAGCGGGTCTTCGGGTCGCCGTCGTTGGCGCCGGACGCAGGGAAGTCCTTCGTCTCGTCGCCGGACGAGGAGGCCTTCGCGCCGCGTGCCAGATCGCGGCCTTCGGTGCGCGGATAGGCGCGGATCGAGACGGTCTTGGTCTGGCCGTCGAACGTGACGGGAATCTCGTACGTTCCCGAGCGCGTGCCCGCGGGGACGGTCACATCCACCGGGACGTCCACCTCGGTGCCGCGCGGCAGCGTGGACCTCTCCGGGGTGCGGACCTCGATGCCCTTGGGGGCCTTGGCCGTGACCTCGCCCCGCACGTCACCGGGCCGCAGCGAGAGCAGCCTGGCCGTGACGCGCTGCGGGCCGCCGCCGATCTCCGCGTCGGCCTCCGTGCGGGCCAGCGAGAACTTGGCGGCGGGGGCGTCGGCGTACCAGGGCACGACATGGCGGACGGTGCCCTCGGTCACGGTGACCCGCACCGCGTCGGCACGCTCGTCCTTGGCCCCGGCCTCCGTGAAACCGCTGCCGGACAGGGCGCCGATGCGGCGCCAGCCCTCGCCGGGGACATGGGCCTCGACGCTGCCCTCCGTGCCGGGGTCGGTCAGCGCCGTCACCGCGGCGAGGGGGCGGGCCCGGGGCAGGCGGACCGTCGCGCGGTCCGACGCCTGGTCGCTGTCGAGCCCCGCCCAGGTGCCGTACGCCTTCTGCGCCCGCGCCAGGAAGGGGTCGAGGACGCCCTTGCCTACCGTCACCTGCGTGGCCTTCAGCTCCTTCTGGAGTCCGGCCAGGGTGCGCGATGCACGCCAGGCGGCGGCGCCGTCCCCCTCGGACTGCGCGCGCAGCATGTCGACCGCCGTCTCGCCGGCCTCGCCATAGCGGGCCAACTGCTGGATCCAGGGCCCGACTTCGGCGTCCAGATCGCTGTCGGCGAGCCGCCGCGGCGCCTCCTTCATGACGGTGAACGCGTCGCGCAGCGCCTGCCCCGACTTCTCGATGCGGGCCTTGTCGGTCGTGGTACGGGCGCGCCAGAGGCCGTCCATGAGCGGCCGCAGATACGCCGACTCGTCCGCGCCGAGCACGGACGACGCGTCATTGCCCGCGAGGGCGCGCAGGGCGCCCCGCGCCTTCGCGTCGCCGCCCGAGAGGTCGTCGATCGCGGCGAGCCAGGACTCGTGCGGGCGGTAGGCGCGGGGGTTCCACGCGTAGTCGGCGGCGGTGAACAGCGGGATGCGGGACGCCGCCGGCTGCTCCATCGCATTGCCGAGCAGCGCCGCCGAGCCGGTGGCCACGGCGGGCTCGCGGCCCGTGTAGGGGCCGAGGAAGATCCGGTCCTGTGCGAAGTCGTTGACCGGGTAGTTGTCCATCGTCACCAGCGGGTGCGAGCCGAACGCCTCGCGGGCGCCCGCCAGTTCGCGCCCGGTGATGGTCTTGGGGACGACGCCCACGCCGGTCCAGGCGACCTCGATGCCACGGTCCAGTTCCGCCGCGACGGCGTCGCGGTACGCGGTCGAGCCGTCCTGGAAGTACTCGGTCGGCATGAGGGAGAGCGGCTTCGCGTCCGGGTGGCGCTCGGCGAGGTGCGCTGCGACGGCGTTGGCGACCCGGGCCTGCGCCTTCGCCGCGGCCTCGGGCCCCGAACCGAACGTCTCGGCGTCCTGGTCGCAGTGCCATTCGCTGTAGCTGACGTCCTGGAACTGCAGCTGGAAGGCGCGCACGCCAAGCGCCCACATCGCGTCGATCTTGCGGTTGAGGGCCTTGACGTCCTTGTCCGACGACATGCACATGGCCTGGCCGGGGGCGACGGCCCAGGCGAGCGTCACGTGGTTGCGCCTGGCGCGGTCGGCGAGGGCGCGGAAGTCGGCGCGCTGGTCGGCGGGGTACGGCTCGCGCCAGCGGGCCTGGCGGTAGAGGTCGTCGCCGGGCGCGTAGAGGTACCGGTTCTGCTTGGTGCGGCCCATGAAATCCAGCTGGTCCAGGCGCTGTTCGCGGGTCCAGGGGGTGCCGTAGAAGCCCTCCGTCATGCCGCGCACCGCGGTGCCGGGCCAGTCGCGGATGTTCACGCCGGGGACGGTCTTCCCGGAGCGCAGCTGCTTCAGGGTCTGTACGCCGTGGAAGAGGCCGTCGTCGCCCGCTCCGGAGAGGGCGATGGTCTCCTGCCCGGCGACGCGGCCCACCGCGAGGCGGTAGCCGCCGGACGGGAGGTCCCTGCGGTCGCGGGCGCGGAGGGCGCGCAGGGCCTGGTCGGCGCCGGTGCCGTCGACGCGGACGATCAGACGGTTGCCGCCTGCGGGGAGCCGCTCCCCGTCCCGCACCTCGGTGATCCGGCGGGCGCCCGCGTCCCGCAGGAGGGTGCGGAGGGTTTCTATGGCGTACGGGTCCGGGGCGCGGCCGCCCGTCGCTGCCGTGACGAGGACGACCTCGTCGGTGACGGTGACCGCTGCTCCGGCGGCGGTCATCGACTGGGGGCGGGGCCAGACCGGGGGGAGGGCGTCGGACTCCCGGTCGTCGTCCGGGGTGGTGGCGGGGGCGCCGGGCTGTCCGGGGATGCCGGGGGCTGCGACGGCGCCGGGGGCGCCGCTGAGTGCGCCTGCGATGACGGCGACGGCGATGGCGGCCGCGCCCTTCCTGCGCCGCAGCTGCACGGCCCTCTCCTTGTTGTCCCTTGTGCTCGTCACGAGTGAGGTGATGATCACGTGTGGTGCGTCGGTTGTCTCAGGGTGTCACTGAGCCCACCACCTGGGTGGCGGGGGTGTCAACGGCGGTGGGGGTTGTGGGGGGTTTCTCCCTTCTCCGGCCCCGCGGCTGCGGGGCCGCCCCGGAATGGAAGATCTTGCGGGGGGTGTGCGCTTTTGGGAAACGAATGTGAGTACGCGCACGTTCACACAACGGATATGTCTGCGAACCCGCGCACTGGGTAGGGCTGCGATGACCTGCCCCCTGACAAGGAGCTCCCACGTGGCCGCTTCCGCGAACCTCCTCCTCTCCGCCCTCTCCAAACAGGTCTCGGACCCCGACTCGGGACTCGACGGCTCCTGCTCCTGCGGCTGCCTCGAACCGCCCCTGACCAGCGAGCCCCCGCTCGCGGATGCCGCCCCCCTCACCAGCGAGCCGCCGCTCGCCGACGCCGCGCCGCTGACCAGCGAGCCGACCTCCACCGGCACGGCCTCGGGCCTGGACTACATGGGGGTCTGAATGGCCCCACCCGGAGCTGCTGCCGCCGGCGAACCTTCCGGGCTTTCACGCCTCGCCGCCTGTCATGGCGTGGCGACTTCCTACTCCCCGTCTCCGGACCGCACGGTCCCGGCCGCGGACGCCGCCGTCGTCGCGGCCCTGGCCGCCCTCGACGTGGACGCGAGCACACCCGAGGCGATCCGGGACGCCCTCACGGCGTACGAGACCGGGCGTCGGGCACGGCTGCTGCCGCCGACGGTGGTGGTGTGGCAGGGCGGGCCCGAGCAGGGCGCGTCCGAGCGGGGTGGGCCAGAACAGGGCGCGTCCGAGCAGGGCGGGCCAGAGCAGGCCGAGCCCTGGGCAGGGCTGCCGGGCGGTACGCGCATGGCGGTCCGCACCGAGCAGGGGGAGCGCCTGGAGTGGGAGACGCCGGGCCAGCCTCCGCGACCGCTGCCGCACGGCGTGCACCGGATGCGGGCCACCGTCCCCGACGGGCGGAGCGCGGGCGCGCATCTCATCGTCGCCCCCTACCGCCTCCCGCCCCCGCCCGAGCGGACCCACGGCCTGCTGGTCCAGCTCTACTCACTGCTCTCCGCCCGTTCCTGGGGCATGGGCGACCTCGGCGACCTGGCCGAGCTCGTGGCCTGGTCGGGGCGGGCCGTCGGCGCCGGGTTCGTACAGGTCAACCCCTTGCACGCCGCGGTCCCCAAACCGCCGGGCGGGCCGTCGGACCCCTCCCCGTACCGCCCCTCGTCACGCCGCTTCCCCGATCCCGTACATCTGCGCATCGAGGAGATCCCCGAGTACGCATACCTGCGGGGCGAGGCCCGCGACCGGGTCGACGCGCTCTCCCGCGACGCCGCACGCCTGCGTGAATCGGTCCTCCACGAAGGCGAGTTGATCGACCGTGACGCGGTCTGGGCGCTCAAGCTCGAAGCCCTCGAACTGATCGCGCGGGTCCCGCTCGGCCCCGGACGCAGAGCCGCCTACAACGAGTTCATCGCCGAGCACGGCGAGGCGCTCGAAGACCACGCCACCTGGTGCGCGCTCGCCGAGCTGCACGGCCCCGACTGGCACGGCTGGCCCGCCCCGCTGCGGGACCCGGTCTCGTCCCCGACCGCCCGCGCCCGCCGCGCCGCGATGGACCGCGTCGACTTCCACAGCCGCCTCGCCTGGCTCACCGACGCCCAGCTCGCCACCGCGCAGCGCACCGCGCGCGACGCGGGCATGGGCATCGGCCTCGTCCACGACCTCGCGGTCGGCGTGCACCCGGGCGGTGCCGACGCGTGGGCTCAGCAGCGGCACTTCGCCGCCCGCATGTCGGTGGGCGCCCCGCCGGACGCGTTCAACGCGCGTGGCCAGGACTGGGGCCTGCCGCCCTGGCGCCCCGACCGCCTCGCCGAGTCCGGGTACGCCCCCTACCGCGCCCTGTTGCGCGGACTGCTCCGGCACGCGGGCGCACTCCGCGTCGACCACGTGATGGGGCTCTTCCGCCTCTGGTGGGTCCCCGAGGGCCGCGCGCCCACGGACGGGACGTACGTCCACTACGACGCGGAGGCGATGCTCGCGATCCTCTCCCTGGAGGCGCACCGCGCGGGCGCCCTCGTCATCGGCGAGGACCTCGGCACCGTGGCACCCGGCGTCCGCGAGACCCTGCGCGGGCACGGTGTGCTCGGCACCTCCGTGCTCTGGTTCGAGCGGGACTGGCAGGGCACGGGCCGGCCGCTGCCGCCCGAGCGGTGGCGCGCCGACTGCCTGGCCACCGCCACCACGCACGATCTGCCGTCCACCGCGGCCCGCATCACCGGCGAGCACGTCCAACTCCGGGACCGCCTTGGCCTGTTGACCCGCCCGGCGGAGGTGGAGGGCGCCGCGGCCGCGGCCGACGTACGGGAGTGGCTCGGACTCCTCGCCCGGCTCGGCATGCTGCCCGGCGGCGGCGGTCACGAGGAGGACGAGATCCGCGCCGTACACCGCTTCCTGCTCGCGACGCCGGCCCGCATGGTGGGCATCTGGCTGCCGGACACGGTCGGCGACCGGCGCCCGCAGAACCTGCCGGGCACCCTGGACGAGTATCCGAACTGGCGGCTGCCGGTCGCGGACGCCGAAGGCCGCCCCGTCACCCTGGAGGAACTGACCGCGGCACCCCGTCTGCACACGTTCATGGAGGTGTTCCGCGGCCGCGGCCAGGGCCGCGATCGCACTCGTACGGCACCCCCGGGCGCGCGCCCCGTTTAGCCGTTCGCTACGTTGGCACCGTGGACAAGAAGAACGCCCTGCGCGCCGGCGCCCTGGCTTCCGGTACGACGCTGATGATGCTGCTCATGTCGTCCCCCGCGCTCGCGCTCACGCGCGACGACGGCGACGACCCGGGTCCGGGCCTGAGCGTGATCGAGACGCTCGGCCTCTATGTCGTGGCGCCCATCGTGCTGTTCCTGGTGATCGCGGGCCTTGTGATGGTCGGTGACAAGACCCGCAAGCAGGAGAAGCAGGTCTGACGCCGCACTTCACTTCCTGAGCACTTCCTGAGCTCTCCGTGGGGGGCGCTCTTCATCGACGTACGCGACGCATGCGTACGTACGTCGATGAGGGGCGCCCCCTACGCGTTTTCAGGGCCGCCTCAGGGTCCGCTTCAGGGCTGCTCCGCCGTCAGATAACGCTGCACCGTGGGGCCGAGCCAGTCCGCGATCTCCTCGCGGGTCAGCTCGACGGTCGGCGGGAACCGCAGCACGTACCGGGTCAGGGCCATGCCGAGGATCTGTGAGGCGATGAGCCCGGCGCGGGCCGGGGCGGCGGCGGGATCGGGGCAGACGCTCAGGGCCACCGGCAGGAGCTGCTGCCGGAAGATGGCCTGTGTGCGCTCGGCCCCCGCCGTGTTGGTGATCCCCGCGCGGAGCAGCGCGGTGAGTACGTCGGCCTCGTCCCAGATGTCGAGGAAGTGTGTGACCAGGACCCGCCCGATGTCCTCGCGCGGTGTGTGCGCGAGGTCCGGAAGGCGCAGGTCGACGGTCATGGCCGCCTCGAAGAGGCCTTCCTTGCTGCCGTAGTAGCGCATCACCATCGACGGGTCGATCTTCGCGTCCTTGGCGATGGCACGGATGGTCGCGCGCTCGTACCCGTCGGCGGCGAACCGCTCGCGGGCCGCGGCGACGATGGCGGCGCGGGTGCTGTCGGAACGGCGTACGACCGGGGGCGTCGATGTCATGCCAACAAGCGTAGGCCAACACCTGTTGACAGTCCAGGGTGCCGGTTCTACGTTAGCCAACAAGCGTTGACCAACACGTGTTGACCAACAAGCGTTGGCACCAGGAGGCAGCCATGAACGACACCACTGTCATCGTCGTCGGTTCCGGCCCCACCGGCCTGCTGCTCGCGGGCGACCTCGCCGTCGCGGGCGTACCGGTCACGGTCATCGAGAGGCGCGCACCCGGGATCAGCAATCTGTCCCGCGCCATGGTCCTGCACGCCCGCACCCTGGAGCAGCTCGACGCCCGGGGGCTCGCCGACGAGGTCGCGGCCAAGGGGGAGCCGCTCGGCACGCTGCGCATCTTCCGGCACCTCTCCTTCGACCTCGAAGAGCTGCCCTCCCGCTTCCGTCACCTCCTCGTCCTGCCGCAGTACGAGGTGGAGAAGGTCCTGAAGCGGCGCGCTGACGACGCCGGGGTGCGCTTCGAGTACGACACCGAGGTCACCGGCCTGACGCAGGACGCGGACGGGGTACGCCTCGAAGTCCGCGGCCCCGGCGGGGAGTCGGGCACCCGCAGGGCCGCCTATGTGGTCGGCGCGGACGGGCTGCACAGCGCGGTGCGCGAGGCGATCGGCCTGCCCTTCCCCGGCAGGTCCGTGATCCGCTCGCTCGTCCTCGCCGACGTCAGGCTCGCCGAGAAGCCCGCCTCGATGCTCACGGTGAACGCCGCCGGTGATGCCTTCGCCTTCATCGCGCCCTTCGCGGACGGCTACTACCGCGTCATCGGCTGGAACCGCGCCCGCAACGTCCCCGACAGTGAGCCGCTCGACCTCGACGAGGTCAAGGAGATCGCCCGCAGCGCGCTCGGCCGCGACTACGGCATGTACGACGCCCGCTGGATGTCCCGCTTCCACAGCGACGAGCGGCAGGCGCCCGCCTACCGCGTCGGCCGGGTCTTCCTCGCCGGTGACGCCGCGCACGTCCACAGCCCGGCGGGCGGGCAGGGCATGAACACCGGTCTCCAGGACGCCGCGAACCTCAGCTGGAAGCTGGCCGCGGCGGTCGAAGGCCGCGCCCCGGAAGGGCTGTTGGACAGCTACCAGGCCGAGCGGCACCCCGTCGGCAAGACGGTCCTGCGCAGCAGCGGCGGCATGGTCAGGCTCGCGATGGCCAAGCGCCCGTGGACGCTGGCCGCCCGCGCCGCGGTCGCCGCCTTCGTCAACCGCGCCCCGCGGGTCCGCGCCAAGGTGCTCGGCCAGATCACGGGCGTCGGTTACGCCTACCCGGCCCCCAAGGGCGCCCATGACCTCGCGGGTCACAGGGCCCCGGATGTCGCGCTCAAGGAGGGGCGGCTCTACGAGGCGCTGCGCGAGGGCGAGTTCGTACTGATCGGCCCGGAGGGTGCGGAGTGCGCGCCGGCCTCGCGCGGCCGGACCGTGGTGGCGCACTGGGCCGGCGACCGGCGTACGACGGTCCTGGTCCGTCCCGACGGGTACGTCGCGTGGGCGGCGGAGGAGGCGGACGCGGGGGCTGTGGGGGCGGCGCTCGCGGAATGGGGAACCAACTAGAACCATTCAGCATGCCTTAATAAAATGGTAGAAAAGTTTCGATGGACGTGACTGGTCGGCGGGTGTGACGGTAGTCCCTCAACCAACCCCCGGGCCGCCCGGGAGAGAGACAAGGGATACAACGTGACTGTCCTGGACCGGACCCCCCTCACCACCGCGTCGACCGCGACGACGAGCGAGCCGAAGCGGGCGCCGCGCGCCGTCCGCCCGATCGGCGTCGGCCTCGCCCTCGCGGCGCTCGCCACGGTCGTCTGGTCGGGCAGCTTCGTCACCTCCCGGGCCCTGCACGACAGCGTGCCGCCCATCCAGCACGCGTTCTGGCGGTGGATCATCGCCATCGTGGCCGTCGCGCCGTTCGCGGCACGGCAGACCTGGCGGCAACGGGCCCTGCTCCGCAGGCACTTCCGCTTCCTGCTCCTGGCGTCCTTCCTGGGCATCACGGTCTACAACACCCTGGTGAACCAGGCGGCGATGACCACCACCGCGGGCAACATGGGCATGATCATGGCCGCTTCGCCGGTCCTGATGGCGGTGTACGAACGCGTCGGCGGGACCCGGCTCGGGGCGCGCCGCGTGACGGGCATGCTGATCGCCTGCGCGGGCGTGCTGATCCTCGTATCCGGGGGCTCCCTCTCCATGGACTTCGCGGTCGGTGACCTGTGGGTGATCGCGGGGGCGGTCTCCTTCGGCTCGTACAGCGCGCTGCTCAAGCGCAAGCCCGCGGAGATCGGCGGACTGCCGTTCCTCTTCGCGGCGTTCGTGCTCGGCGCGCTGATGCTGCTTCCGGTGTTCGTGGCGAGCTATGTCATCCAGGGCGGCTTCGAGCCGACGGTCGGGACGGTCTCCCCGCTCCTCTACGTGGGTGTGGTGTCGTCGGCGGTCGCCTTCTTCGCCTGGAACAAGGCGATCTCGATCATCGGCGCGGCCCGTGCCGGAGTCATCTACTACCTCCAGCCGGTGTGCGTGGCCCTGCTGTCCTTCGCGGTGCTCGGCGAGGCGATGGGGTGGCTGCAGGTCATGTGCATGGGGCTGATCCTGGGCGGGGTCGTGCTGGGGTCCGCGGGGCGGGCGAAGTGACGGTTCGCTAAGTGGGCGAGCGATAAACGGGGCGACGCCGATGGGCGTCGCCCTTACGCTCACGCGCATGACGATGACGATCAGTGAGTCGGCCCGGCGGATCCTCGACGCGCCGAACCCGGCGGTCCTCGGGACGGTCAGTCCCGACGGCAGCCCGCAGACCTCCGTGGTGTGGGTGGGGTGGGACGGCGACGACCTCGTCGTCTCCTCCGAGGAAGGGCGCCGCAAGGTGCTGAACGCACGGAGCGAGCCGCGGGTGAGCCTGACCGTGTACGACAAGGCGGATCCGCTGCGGTACGTGGAGGTGCGGGGGACGGCCACGGTGAGCGTGGACGCGGACCGGAAGGTGGCGGCCGGACTCGCCGAGGCGTACGAGGGGGCCGGCGCGGGGCAGGAGTACCTCGATCTGCCCCCGGAGGTGGTACGGGTCGTCATACGGATCACCCCGCGGAAGGTGGTGGGCAGTGCGGCGCGCTGACCTGCGCGACCCGGTCGGTACGTTGGCCCCATGAGCGAGTGGGACATCAAGAAACTGCAGATCCTGCGTACGTTGAGCGAGCGGGGCACGGTGACCGCGACGGCGCAGGCGCTGCGGATGACGCCGTCGGCGGTGTCGCAGCAGCTGTCCAACCTCGCCAAGCAGCTGGGGGTGCCGCTCCTTGAGGCGCACGGGCGCCGGGTGCGCCTGACGGACGCGGCGCACCTCGTCCTGCGGCACGCGGAGGCGGTCTTCGCTCAACTGGAGCGTGCGGACGCGGAGTTGGCGGCGTATGCGCATGGGGAGGCCGGGGAGGTGCGGGTCGGGGCGTTCTCGACCGCCGTGCCCGCGCTCGTCGTGCCGGCGGTGCGGGCGCTGCGGGCGGCGGCGCCGGGCATCTCCGTACGGGTGCGGGAGGCGGAGGCGGCGGAGGCGTACGAGCTCCTCGCGGCGGGGGAGGTGGACGTGGCGCTGTCCCTCGCGGTCCAGGCGCCGGCATCGCCCGACGCGGACACGCGCTTCACGCGGGAGTCGCTCCTTGCCGACCCCTTGGACGTGGCGCTGCCGGGGGATCATCCGCTGGCGTCGGCGGAGGGGCTGCGGCTCGCCGATCTCGCGGGTGAGCCGTGGATCTTCGGGGGGAGCGGGCCGTGGTCCGAGATCACGCGGGCGGCGTGCGAGGGGGCGGGCTTCTCGCCGGAACAGGCGCATTCCGCGTCCGGCTGGACGGCGATCCTCGCCATGGTGGAGGCGGGGATGGGGGTGGCGCTGGTCCCGCGGATGGCGGCGGCCAGCCGTGACGGCGTGACGATGCGGGAACTCTCCGCCGACCGGCCTCGCCGCCATGTGGTGGCGGCGGTTCGCCGCGGGGCGGCTGCGGGGGCGGCCGTCTCCCGAGTCCTGACGGCCCTCCGCGAGGCGGTCCCTACGCGGGTCCCGTAGCCCGGCGCCTGACCGCCGCGGCCTCGCCCCCACCCGCCTTGGCCTGGGGTGCCATCGCCCTGCATCATGCGGCGCCGCCTTTCCCCCACCCACCCGCCCCCCCGCCTTGGCCTGGGTGTCGGCTTCGGGGCTTCGCTGGGCCTGCGTTGCGTTGGTTGCCGGGGCCGCCCGGTTGTCCTGAGGTTGGCGGTTCCGGGCCGGGTGTCAAGGGCGCTCCTTCGTCGCGTCGGCTGCGCCGATTCCGCTTCGCTTCACCCTTGACA
>NZ_JBHYIG010000176.1:1508-20650 GCF_042740015.1 Streptomyces sp. NPDC059037 | reverse complement strand
CCGTACGCCGACGGCGCCCGCATGTACCGCACCGGCGACCTCGCCAAATGGAGCGGCGACGGGCAACTGCACTTCCAGGGCCGCGCCGACGAACAGGTCAAGATCCGCGGCTTCCGCATCGAGCTCGGCGAGATCGAATCCGTCCTCGCCGCCCACCCGGATGTCACCCAGGCCACGGTCATCGCCCGTGACGACCGCATCGCCGCCTACGCCGTTCCCACCGCAGGCAGCGGCATCGAGACGACCGCCCTGTTGGACTTCGCCGCCGCCCGGCTCCCGGAGCACATGGTCCCGGCGATCGTGACCGTTCTGGACGCGCTGCGGCTCACCCCCAACGGCAAGGTCGACAAGGCCGCGCTGCCCACGCCCGAGCGGGCGGCCCGCGGTGGCAGGGCGCCGGCGACGCAGGCCGAGGTGCTGCTGTGCGATCTCTTCGCCGAAGTGTTGGGGCTGGAGCGCGTGGGTGCCGAGGACTCGTTCTTCGAGCTGGGCGGCGACTCGATCATGTCGATGCTGCTGGTGTCGCGCGCTCGGCGGGCAGGGCTGGCGATCTCCTCGCGGCAGGTGTTCGAGCTGCGGACGCCGGCGGGTCTGGCGCGGGTTGCGGAGGCCGTGGACAGCGGTGGTGTGGTGCCGGGCGGGGAGTCCGGTGTGGGTGCGGTGCCGCTGACGCCGGTGATGCATGAGCTGATCGAACGAGTCGGACTCGACCAGGTGGGCGAGGCCGTGCAGTCGGGAGTGGTGAGCACCCCGGCCGGACTGGACCTCGACGTTCTCGTACGTGCGGTGCAGGCGCTGGTGGGTCACCACGACGTACTGCGGGCGCGGTTGGTAACAGGTCCGGAGCCACGGCTCGAGGTGCCGGCGGACGTGCCCGAGCGGGCATGGGTCCACCGGGTCGACGCGACCGGCCTGGCGGACGACGCGCTGCGGGAGCTCACCGACACACAGGTCCGAGCGGCCGTGCGGCGGCTGGATCCGGCCGCCGGTCAGATGCTCGACGCGGTGTGGTTCGACGCCGGTCCGGTAGCCGAGGGGCGACTGGTACTCGTCTTCAACCACCTGGTGGTGGACACGGTGTCGTGGCGGGTGCTGCTGCCGGATCTGGTGGCGGCGTGTGCGGCGTTGGCTGCGGGTCGGGAGCCGGTGCTGGCGCCGGTGGCGACATCGTTCCGGCATTGGGCGCGGGAGCTTCAGGCGCAGGCCGGGAGTGCCGGGCGGCTGGCGGAGCTGGAGGCCTGGGCCGCGATGTCGACAGGTTCCGACCTGGTGCTGACGGCGCTGCCGCTGGATCCGGTGCGGGATGTCGAGTCGTCGGTGCGGCGGGTGTCGGTGCGGGTGCCGGAGTCGGTGACGTCGGCGCTGCTGACCGGGGTGCCGGCGGCGTTCGGTGCCAAGGTCGACGAGGTGCTGCTGGCGGGGCTGGCGGCGACGCTTGAGGAGTGGGTCGATCAGGCGCAGGCGTCATTCCTGGTCGACGTCGAGCGGCATGGGCGGGAGTCCTTCGGCAGCGACGGGGTGGATCTGTCGCGAACGGTGGGCTGGTTCACCGGAGTGCACCCGGTCCGGCTGGATGCCGGCGGGGCGACGGCTATCGGGGATGTCGTCAAGCGGGTCAAGGAACAGGTGCGGGCCGTGCCCGGGGACGGGTTGGGCTACGGCATGCTCCGGTACCTCAACCCCGATACGGCGCAGGAGAGCGCGGCGCTGCCGGCCGCGCAGATCGGCTTCAACTACCTGGGCCGCTTCAGCGGTCCCGCGGGCGGCGACTGGCAGCTGCTCGACGACGACCTCGGCGCCGGGGTCCGCGGCGACTTCCCGGTGTTGCATGCCCTGGAGTTCATGGGCGCAGTGCATGACCTGGCCGAGGGCCGCCCGGAACTCACCCTGAGCCTCTCCTGGCCCGAGCGGCTGTTGAGCGTGGAGGCGGCGCAGTCTCTGGTTGATGGCTGGGCGGAGATGCTGGCCGGGCTTGAGGCTCATGTGGCGTCGGGTGGTGGTGGTCATACGCCGTCGGATTTTCCGTTGGTGGTGTTGGGGCAGTCGCAGGTGGAGGAGCTGGAGGCGGCAGCACCCGGGCTGGTCGAGGTGTTGCCCGTATCGCCGCTGCAGGAAGGGCTGTTGTTCCACGCGCTGTTCGATCAGCAGAGCACGGATACGTATGTGGAGCAGCTGGTCCTGGACTTGGAGGGGCGGCTGGACGCAGGTGCTTTGCGGGCGTCGTGGCAGGCGGTGCTTGACCGGCATGACAGCTTGCGGGCCGGTTTCCGGCAGGCAGTCGGTGTCGAGCAGCCGCTGCAGGTGATCGTCGAGGGTGTGCGGTTGCCCTGGCGCGAGGAAGAGCTGACGGAACAGCCGGAACAGGCCGAGGAGTTGGTGCTGGCCGAGCGGGCGCGGGGCTTTGACGTGGCGCGGCCGCCGCTGATCCGCGTACTGCTGATCCGGCTGGGTGCGGACCGCTATCGCATGGTGATCACCATGCACCACCTGGTGCTGGACGGCTGGTCGCTGCCGATCCTGCTGCGAGAGGTGTGGACTGCCTACGCGGCCGGCGGCAGTGGCGCGGGGTTGCCCGCGATTACCCCGTACCGGGAGTACTTGGGCTGGCTGGCGCGGCAGGACAAGGACGCCGCGCGGTCGGCCTGGGAGCAGGCCCTGTCCGGGGCCGAGGAACCGACCCTGGTCGCCCCGGCCGACCCGGCCCGATCGCCCGGCGAAACCGCCTACGTCAGCGCCGAGCCGGCCCCGCCGCTCGTCCGGGAACTGACACGTCTCGCCCGCGATGCGGACGTGACCCTGAACACCGTCGTGCAGGCTGTCTGGGCGCTGGTGGCCGGTGGTTTGACGGGACGTCGGGACGTGGTGTTCGGGGCGACAGTCGCGGGGCGGCCGGCCGAGCTGCCTGGCATGGAGGACATGCTCGGCCTCTTCATCAACACGGTCCCCGTGCGGGTGCGGTTTGCGGCCATGCAGTCGGTGGCCCAGCTGTTGACCGAACTGCAAGCGGAGCAGTCCGCGCTGCTGGACCACCAGCATCTAGGCCTTACGGAGATCCAGCGGCTGGCCGGTCCGGGCGCGAGCTTCGACACGCTGCTCGCATTCGAGAACTTCCCCGGTGACCCGGAAGTGCCGGCCGCCCTCGACTCCGTCCGGCTGACGGGTGCGGGGATGCGGGAGTCAACGAACTTCGCGCTGGCGCTGGGGGTGGACGCGTCCGAGCTGAAGCTTCGACTCGACTATCGCCACGACCTGTTCGACCAGCGGGAGGCCGAGCGGATCGTACGCCGGCTGGTGCGGGTGCTGGAGCAGGTGGCCGCCGATCCGCGGGTGCGGGTGGGCGAACTCGATCTGCTGGATGCGGATGAGCGGGCGCTGGTGGTGGGGGATTGGAACGCCACGGCGCGGCCGGTCGGACCGCTGACCGTGCCCGAGCGTTTCCGGGAGTGGGCGGCTCGAGTTCCGGACGCGTGTGCGCTGCGGTGCGGGGCGGAGGCCGTCTCGTACGGGGAGCTGGAGGCCCGGTCGAATCGGCTCGCTCGCTACCTGCGTCGTCAGGGTGTCCGGTCCGAGTCGCGGGTGGGTCTGCGGTTGCCGCGCGGCGTCGACATGGTGGTGTCGATGCTGGCGGTGTGGAAGGCCGGGGGCGCGTATGTGCCGCTGGATCCCGAGTACCCGGTCGACCGGCTGGAGTTCATGACGGTCGACAGCGGCGCGTCGGTGGTGATCGATGCCGAGTGGCTGACGGAAGCCAGGGCCGGGGTTGCTGCCGAGCAAGGTGCACCGCTCGAAGTGGACTGTGATCTCGATCAGTTGGCGTATGTGATCTATACGTCCGGGTCGACCGGCCGCCCGAAGGGCGTGGCCGTGCCGCACCGGGGCGTAGCCAATCTGGTCGAGGCGATGGGTCCGGTGTTGGGTGCCGGTCCTGGTGAGGTGACGTTGCAGTTCGCGTCGTTCAGCTTCGATGCCTCGGTGCTCGACGTCGCCGCCACCCTCGCGTCCGGTGGCACGCTGGCGATCGCCACCAGCGAGGAGCGTACGGATCCGCAGGCCCTGGCGGAGATGATCGAATCGGCCGGGGTGACGGTGGCGAGCGTGGTGCCTGCGCTGCTGTCCGTGCTCGACCCGCAGACGGTCCCCGGCATACGCAATTGGGTGCTGGGTGCCGAGCGCCTGACCGCCGACCTGGCCGCCAAGTGGCGTGCGCAGGCCGGTGTGTGGAACACCTACGGGCCGACCGAGGCCACGGTCATGACCACGGCGGTAGCGCTCGATGAGGGAATCAGCGCAGACGGCCCATCTCCGGCGATCGGGAGTCCGCTGCCCAACACTCAGGTCTACGTCCTGGACGATTTCCTGCGTCCGGTGCCGATCGGTGCCACCGGCGAGGTGTATCTGGCCGGTGCGGGTCTGGCCCGCGGCTACCTCGGCCGTCGGGAGCTGACCGCCGAACGGTTTGTGGCCTGTCCGTACGCCGACGGCGGACGCATGTACCGCACCGGTGATCTCGCCAAATGGAGCGGCGACGGGCTGCTGCACTTCCAGGGCCGCGCGGACGAACAGGTGAAGATACGCGGGTTCCGCATCGAGCTCGGCGAGATCGAGTCCGTCCTCGCCGCCCACCCGGATGTCACCCAGGCAACCGTCGTCGTCCGTGACGACCGCCTCGTCGCGTACACCGTGTCCGAGCCGGAGCTGGACCCCGCCGCCATACGGGAGTTCACCGCCACCCGCCTCCCCGACTACATGGTCCCGGCCACCGTCACGGTCCTGGACGCCCTGCCCCTCACCCCCAACGGCAAGGTCGACAAAGCCGCCCTCCCCATCCCCGAAACTGCCACCGGTCACGGACGGGCACCATCCACCCCCGTCGAGGCAATCCTCTGCACCCTCTTCGCCCAGGTCCTGGGGATCGACCGCGTAGCGGCGGACGACTCGTTCTTCGGGCTCGGCGGCGATTCGATCATGTCGATGCAGCTGGCGTCGCAGGCGCGGCGGGCCGGCTGGGTGGTGTCGCCGCGGCAGGTGTTCGAGGAGCGCACTCCGGCCGGTCTGGCGCGGGTCGTGGAGCCGGACTGTTCGGCGGAGTCGGTGGCCGGGGCCGGGCCGGGCGCGTCCGGTGTGGGGGAGATCGCCTTCACCCCGGTGATGTGGTCGCTCGGTGAGTCCGTGGCTGGCGCCGGGTCTGCACAGTGGATGGTCGTGGGCGCGCCCCCGATGCTGGGTCTTGAGGCGCTGACCGCCGGCATGGCCGCGCTGCTGGACGCGCACGACATGCTCCGCGCCCGGCTCCTGGCCGCCGAGTCGAAGCTGGTGGTGCCGGAGCCGGGCTCGATCGCCGTACCGACGCTCGTGTCCCGCGTCGATGCCACCGGTGTCGAGGATCGGGAGCTGAGCGAACTGGTCCGGGTCGAGGCGCAGGCCGCACTCCGCCGGCTGGATCCGGGCGCCGGGGTGATGGCGCAGGTGGTGTGGCTCGACGCCGGACCCGAGCGGGTGGGCCGCCTGCTGCTCGTCGTGCATCACCTCGCCGTGGACGGGGTGTCGTGGCGGGTCCTGCTGCCGGATCTGCGCGCCGCCTGCGAAGCCGCGGCTGTCGGCCAGGAGCCCCGACTCCAAGCCGTGGGTACGTCGTTCCGCCGTTGGTCGCAGCTGCTGGCCGCCGAGGCCGTCAGCGAGCGCCGGGTGGCTGAACTCCCCGCCTGGCAGGAGCTGTTGAGCGTCGACGAGCCGCTGCTGGGCGGGCGACGGCTGGATCCCGTACGGGACACGGTGGCAAGTCTGCGCCGCGAGGAGTGGGTCGTGCCCGCCGGCGTGGCCCGGACGCTCGTCTCCCGTACCGCCGCTGTCTTCCACTGTGGCGTGCACGAGGTGCTGCTCGCCGCGCTGGCCGGTGCGGTGGCGCAATGGCGGCCGGAGTACGCCACGGGCGTGCTCGTCGACATCGAGGGCCACGGCCGGGAGGCACTGGCCGACGGGGTGGATCTCTCGCGCACCGTGGGCTGGTTCAGCAGTGTGCACCCCGTCCGGGTGGCGTCCGGAGGCGTGGACCTTGTCGACGCGCTCTCCGGTGGCCCGGCCGCCGGCGCCCTGCTGAAGATGGTCAAGGAGCAGACCCGGGCCAAGGCCGGCGACGGCCTCGGCTACCAGCTCCTGCGCTACCTCAACCCCGAGGCGGCGCCGGTACTCGCCGCGCTGCCGGCACCGCAGATCGGCTTCAACTACCTGGGCCGGTTCCCCGCCGGGGCTGCCAACACCGGCGAAGCGGCCGCCTGGGAGCCCGCCGGTGAGTCCGGCCCGGGCGGTGCCGCCGACCCGCAGGCTCCGGCCGCCCACGCGCTGGACGCGGGCGCGGTTGTTCAGGACACCGCGCACGGGCCCGAGCTGACGCTCTCCCTTGCCTGGGCAGGCGGCCTGCTCGACGACGCCGAGGCCGCCGAGCTCGGCCGCCAGTGGCTGGCGCTGCTCACCGGACTCGCCGCACACACGGACGGCGACCCCGCCGCCGGCGGCCGCACCCCCGCCGACTTCCCCCTTCTCCAACTGCCCCTGACCCAGCACGGCGTACAGGAGCTGGAGCTGGCGGTCCCGGACCTGGCCGACGTATGGCCGCTGTCCCCGCTGCAGGAAGGGCTGCTCTTCCACGCCGCCTTTGACGACCACGGGCCCGACGTCTACGCGGGACAGCGGGCCCTGCTGCTCGACGGCCCGCTGGACGCGGCACGGCTGCGCGGGGCATGGCAGGAGGTGCTTGACCGGCACCCCATCCTGCGGGCGAGTTTCCACCAGGGTGCCTCCGACGAAGCAGCGGTGCAGGTCATCGCCGACGCCGTCACACTGCCGTGGCGCGCGGCCGATGTGTCCGGCCTGCCGCAGGCGCAGGCGCGCGCGGAGATCGGCCGGCTGTGCGCGGCGGAGATGGCGGAGCGGTTCGACCTGACCAAGGCGCCGCTGTTGCGTGTACTGCTGATCCGGCTCGGCGAGCGGCGGCACCGCATGGTGGTGACCACTCATCACGTCGTGGTCGACGGCTGGTCGCTGCCCGTCCTCTTCGACGAGCTGTCCGCGTTGTACGAGGCGGCGGCCGGCGAGCGGCGGACGGCGCTGCCGCCGGCGACGTCCTACCGGGAGTATCTGGCCTGGCTGGGCCGACAGGACCGGCCGGCCGCGCGGGCCGCCTGGCGGGCGGAGCTGGCCGGCGCCGACGAGCCCTCCCGCGTCGCGCCCGCCCGGTCGGCCGCGGCGGCACGCCCGATCCCGCTGGAGTTCGAGTGCTCCGCCGAACTGACCCGTGACCTCACCGAACTCGCCCGCACCCACGGCCTGACGATGAACACGATCGTGCAGGGCGCCTGGGCGCTGCTGCTCGCCCGGCTCATCGGGCGCGACGACGTGGTGTTCGGCAGCACGGTGGCCGGCCGGCCCGCCGACGTGCAGGGCGCGGACGCCTCGGTCGGGCTGTTCATCAACACCCTCCCGGTACGGGCCCGTCTGGACCCCGCGCAGCCGGCCCTGGATCTGCTCGCGGACCTGCAGCGGCGCCAGGCCGCCCTGATGGGGCACCAGCATCTGGGCCTGGCAGAGATCCAGAAACTCGCCGGGGCCGGTGCGGAGTTCGACACGCTGGTGGTCTACGAGAACTACCCGCGCTCCGCCGCCGACGCCGTCCCGGCGGGCGGCCTCTCGCTGCGGCCGGACGGCAAGTCGCAGGACGCGAGCCACTACTCCCTCGCCCTCATCATGGCGCCCGGCGACCGGCTGGCAGGAGAGGTGGTCTACCGGCCGGACCTCTGCACCCGCGACTGGGCGGCGGAGAACCTGGCCTGCCTGCTGCGGGTGCTGGAGCAGCTGGCCGCCGACGCCACCGTGCCGGTGGGCCGGATCGGCGTCCTCGGCGCGGCCGGGCGCGCGCGGGTGCTGCGGGAGTGGAACGACACCGACGCCGACCCCGCCGCGCCGGTGACCGCCGCCCCGCTGCCCGAGCTGTTCGCCCGCCAGGTGCGGCGGACCCCGGACGCGGCGGCGCTCAGCTTCGTACCGGAGGAGCGGGCCCTGTCGCGCGGGGACGAGCGGGCTCTGTCACACCCGGACGAGCGGACCATGACCTACCGCGAGCTGCAGGACGACGCCGGCCGGCTGGCCCGCCGGCTGATCGCCGCCGGCGTCGGGCCGGAGGTCCGGGTGGCGCTGCTGGCGGAGCGAACGGTGCCGGCGGTGGTGGCGCTGCTGGCGGTGTCGATGGCGGGCGGCGTCTTCGTACCGGTGGACCCGGCGTATCCGCGGCAGCGGCTGGAATTCATGCTGCGGGACGCCGATCCGGCGCTGGTGCTGTGTTCCACCGCAGTGCGCGGCGTGTTGCCGGACGAGTTCGCGGACCGGGCCCTGGCGTTGGACGAGCCCGCCGTGGCCGCGGCGGTGGCGGCGGGTGTGCCCGGCGCGATCGCGGACGCGGAGCGCCGCGCGCCGCTGCGGCCGGAGCACGCGGCCTATGTCATCTACACCTCGGGCTCCACCGGCCGTCCCAAGGGCGTGGTGGTCTCGCACGTGGGGCTGGCGAACCTGGCGCAGGCGCAGATCGAGCGGTTCGCCGTACACCCGGACGCCCGGGTGCTGCAGTTCGCCTCGCTGAGCTTCGACGCCGCTGTCTCTGAGCTGTGCATGGCGCTGCTGTCCGGCGCCACGCTGGTGGTGGCCGACGCGGCACAGCTGCCGCCGCAGCTGCCGGTGGCCGAGGCCCTGGCACGGACCCGGACGACGCACGTAACGTTGCCGCCCAGCCTGCTGGCGGTGGCGGAGTCGCTGCCGGACACGGTGCGGACCGTGACGGTGGCCGGCGAGGCCTGTCCGCAGGCGGTGGCTGACCGCTGGTCCTCCGGGCGGCGACTGGTGAACGCCTACGGGCCGACGGAGACGACGGTCTGCGCGGCCATGAGCCAGCCGCTGACGCCGGGCGCCGGCACCGTGCCGATCGGACGCCCGATGACGAACACCCGGGCCTTTGTGCTCGACGGCTTCCTGCAGCCGGTGCCCTCCGGCGTCACGGGAGAGCTGTATTTGGCCGGCTCGGGCCTGGCCCGCGGCTACGCCGGGCGGCCGGGGCTGACGGCGGAGCGGTTCGTGGCCTGCCCGTACGTCGAAGGCGGGCGGATGTACCGGTCGGGCGACCGGGCGAAGTGGACCTCCGACGGCCAACTGCTCTTCCAGGGGCGGGCGGACGCGCAGCTGAAGATCCGCGGCTTCCGTATCGAGCCGGGCGAGGTGGAGTCGGCCCTCGCCGCGCATCCGGGGGTGGCCCAGACGCTGGTTGCGGCGAACGGCGAGCGGCTGGTCGGGTACGTCGTCCGTGACGCGGGCGCGGAGCTGGACGGCGCCGCCGTCAGGGAGTCAGCGGCCGCCCGGTTGCCCGAGTACATGGTCCCGGCCGTGGTGATGGTGCTGGATGAGTTGCCGCTCACCCCCAACGGCAAGGTCGACAGGGCGGCGTTGCCCGCGCCCGATGTCGTGCGCGAGGCGGGGCGGGTGCCGTCGTCGCCGGTGGAGGAGGCGTTGTGCGGCGTGTTCGCCGAGGTGCTGGGCGTGGGCGAGGTCGGGGTGGACGATGACTTCTTCCGGCTCGGCGGCGATTCGATCATGTCGATGCAGCTGGCGTCGCGGGTGCGGCGTGCGGGTTGGGCGGTGTCGCCGCGGCAGGTCTTCGAGGAGCGGACCCCGGCCGGACTGGCGCGAGTCGTCGCCGCGGCGGATGGCGGGGCGTCGGCGGTGGACGTGTCCGGTGTGGGGGAGATCGCCTTCACGCCGGTGATGCGCTCGCTCGGGGAGTCGGTCACACGACCGGGCTTCGCGCAGTGGATGGTCGTCGGTGCGCTCCCCAAGCTGGGTCTTCAGACGCTGACCGCCGGAGTGGCCGCCGTGCTGGACGCACACGACATGCTCCGGGCACGGCTGGTGGCCGGCGAGTCGAAGCTGGTGGTGCCGGAGCCGGGCTCGACCGATGCCACGGAGCTCGTATCGCGGGTGGCCGCGGTCGGCGCGGCGGATACTGAGCTCAGCGAACTGGTCCGGGCCGAGGCGCGGGCGGCCGTCGAACGGCTGGATCCGGGCGCCGGGGTGATGGCGCAGGTGGTGTGGCTGGACGCCGGGCCTGAGCGAGTGGGCCGCCTGGTGGTCGTCGCGCATCATCTCGCAGTGGACGGGGTGTCGTGGCGGATTCTGCTGCCGGATCTGCGGGCTGCCTGCGAGGCGGCTGCGGTCGGCCAGGAGCCGGCCCTTGACCCGGTGGGTACGTCGTTCCGCCGTTGGTCGCAGCTGCTGTCCGCCGAGGCCGTCAGCGAGCACCGGACGGCGGAACTCCCGGTCTGGCAGGAGCTGTTGAGCGTCGACGAGCCGCTGGTGGGCGGGCGACCGCTGGATCCCGTACGGGACACGGTGGCAAGTCTGCGCCGCGAGGAGTGGGTCGTGCCCGCCGCCGTGGCCCGGACGCTCGTCTCCCGTACCGCCGCTGTCTTCCACTGTGGCGTGCACGAGGTGCTGCTCGCGGCGCTGGCCGGTGCGGTGGCGCAGTGGCGGCCGGAGTACGCCGCCGGCGCCCTCGTCGACATCGAGGGCCACGGCCGGGAAGCGCAGCGCGTCGGGGTGGATCTGGCACGCACGATCGGCTGGTTCACCGGCGTACATCCGGTCCGGGTGGCGTCCGCAGGCGTGGACCTCGCCGACGCGCTCTCCGGAGGCCCGGCCGCCGGCGCCCTGCTGAAGGCGGTCAAGGAACAGCTCCAGCGGGTTCCGGGCGACGGCCTCGGCTACGGGCTGCTGCGCCATCTGAACGCACGCACCGCACCGGAGCTGGCCGCGCTGCCGGCGCCGCAGATCGGCTTCAACTACCTGGGCCGGTTCCCCGCCGGGGCTGCCAACACCGGCGAACCGGACGCCTGGGTGCCGGCCGGCGAAACGGGCCCGGGCGGTGCCGCCGACCCGCAGGCCCCGGCCACCCACGCGCTGGCAGCCGGCGCGATCGTCCAGGACACCCCGCACGGCCCGGAACTGACCCTGTCGCTGGCCTGGCCGGGCGGCCTGCTGGACCACGCGCAGGGCGCGGCACTCGGCCGCCAGTGGCTGGCGCTGCTCACCGGACTTGCCGCGCACACGGACGGCGACCCCGCCGCCGGCGGCCACACCCCGTCCGACTTCCCCCTGCTCGAGCTCGCCCAGGACGAGGTCGAGGAGTTCGAAGCGCTGGTGGCGGAACGCGAAGGAGAAAACCCGCTGTGAAGACGCCCAACGGAAACGCCCTCGCCGAAGTCTGGCCGCTCTCGCCGCTGCAGGAAGGGCTGCTCTTCCACACCTCCTTCGACGGCGAAGGCCCGGACGTCTATGCCCTGCAGACGGTGATCTCGATCACCGGGCCGCTGGACCCGGCCCGCTTCCGGGCCTCCTGGCAAGCGCTGCTGGACCGGCACGCCGCCCTGCGGGCGAGCTTCCACGAGCGCAAGTCGGGAGCACCGGTCCAGCTCATCGCCCGTACGGTGCGACTGCCCTGGCGGGAGACCGACCTGTCCGGCCTGGCGGAGGCCGAGCTGACGGCCAGGGCAGCCGAACTCGCCGCACAGGAGCACGCCAAGCGCCTGGACCTGGCGGCCGCGCCGCTGCTGCGGCTGCTGCTGATCAGGCTCGCCGGCGAACGGCACCAGCTGGTGCTGACGACCCATCACATCCTCATGGACGGCTGGTCGATGCCGGTGCTGCTCGATGAGCTGGCCGCGGTGTACGCGGCCGGCGGCGACAGCCGGACGCTGCCCCCGGTGGCCGGCTACCGGGACTACCTGACCTGGCTGAACCGCCAGGACAAGGCGGCGGCAAGGGCCGCCTGGCAAGCCGAGCTGGCCGGCGCCGAAGAACCGACCCTGGTGGCGACCGCCGACCCGACGCGGACCGCGGTACTGCCGCGCGAGTGCCGCCTCGACCTCTCCGAGCCCGCCACCCGGGCCCTCACGGAACTGGCCCGCACCCACGGCCTGACCGTGAACACGGTGGTGCAGGGCGCCTGGGCACTGGTGCTCGCGCGGCTGGCGCGCCGCAGCGACGTGGTCTTCGGGGCCACGGTCGCGGGGCGGCCGGCGGAGCTGCCCGGGGCGGAGTCCATGGTCGGACTGCTCATCAACACCCTGCCGGTACGCGTCCGCCTACGGCCCGAACTGCCGGTGCTGGAACTGCTCACCGGACTGCAGCAGCGCCAGACGGAGCTGATGGCACACCAGCACCTCGGCCTGGCGGAGATCCAGCGCGCGGCCGGACCGGGCGCGGGCTTCGACACGCTGGTCGTGTACGAGAGCTTCCCCAGGGCCCCGGAACCGCTCGGAGACCGCACCGAGACCTACACCATCTCCGGCGGCGAGACCCGCCAGGCCACGAACTATCCCCTCACCGTGGGGGTGACCCCGCACGACCGGCTGCGGATCGAACTGGCCTACCGCCCCGATCTCTTCGAGGAGCGCGACGCCGGGCGGATCGCCGGCCGGCTGGTGCGGGTGCTGGAGCAGGTGGCGGCGGATCCGCGGATGCGGGTGGGCGAGATCGAGCTGCTGGATGCGGGTGAGCGGGCGCTGGTGGTGGGGGAGTGGAATGCCACGGCGCGGCCGGTCGGTTCGGACACGGTGGTGGAGCGGTTCCGGGCGCAGGCGGTTCGGGTCCCGGAGGCCGTCGCGGTGCGGTGCGGGCCGGAGAGCGTCTCGTACGGGGAGCTGGAGGCCGGGTCGAATCGGCTGGCCCGGTATCTGCGGGGGCTGGGTGTCCGGTCCGATTCGCGGGTGGGTCTGCGGCTGCCGCGCGGCGTCGACATGGTGGTGTCGATGCTGGCGGTATGGAAGGCCGGCGGCGCGTACGTGCCGCTGGATCCCGGGTACCCGGCCGACCGGCTGGAGTTCATGACGGTCGACAGCGGCGCGTCGGTGGTGATCGATGCTGCTGTGCTGGCGGAGGCACGGGCAGCCATCGCCGCGGAGTCCGGTTTGCCGCTCGAAGTAGAGATAGCCCACGACCAGTTGGCGTATGTGATCTACACCTCGGGGTCGACGGGCCGTCCGAAGGGTGTGGCGGTGGCGCATCGGGGTGTGGCCAATCTGGTCGAGGCGATGGCGCCGGTGCTGGGTGCCCGTCCGGGCGAGGTGACGTTGCAGTTCGCGTCGTTCAGCTTCGATGCCTCGGTTCTTGACGTCGCCGCCACCCTCGCGTCCGGCGGCACCCTGGCTATCGCTGCCGGTGAGGAGCGTACGGATCCGCAGGCGCTGGCGGAGATGATCGAATCGGCCGGGGTGACGGTGGCGAGCGTGGTGCCTTCGCTGCTGTCCGTGCTCGACCCGCGGACCGTCCCCGGCGTACGCAACTGGGTGCTGGGTGCCGAGCGGTTGACCGCCGACCTGGCCGCCAAGTGGCGTGCGGTGGCCGGTGTGTGGAACACCTACGGGCCGACCGAGGCCACGGTCATGACCACGGCGGTAGCGCTCGATGAGGGAATCAGTCCGGAGGATCAGCCGCCGGCGATCGGCAGCCCGCTGTCCAACACCAGGGTCTACGTTCTGGACGATTTCCTGCGTCCGGTGCCGATCGGTGCCACCGGCGAGGTGTATCTGGCCGGTCCGGGTCTGGCCCGCGGCTACCTGGGCCGTCGGGAGCTGACCGCCGAACGGTTCGTGGCCTGTCCGTACGCCGACGGCGCGCGCATGTACCGCACCGGCGACCTCGCCAAATGGAGCGGCGACGGGCAACTGCACTTCCAGGGCCGCGCGGACGAACAGGTGAAGATCCGCGGCTTCCGCATCGAACTCGGCGAGATCGAATCCGTCCTCACCGCCCACCCCGATGTCACCCAGGCAACCGTCGTCGTCCGTGACGACCGCATCGCCGCGTACACCATGTGCGCGACCGCCCTGGACCCCGCCGCCATACGGGAGTTCACCGCCACCCGCCTCCCCGACTACATGGTCCCGGCCACCATCACGATCCTGGACGCCCTGCCGCTCACCCCCAACGGCAAGATCGACAAAGCCGCCCTCCCCACCCCCGAAGTCGCCCGCGAGCCGAGTCGCGCGCCGTCAACGCCTGTCGAGGAGCTCCTCTGCGGCCTCTTCGCCGAGGTGCTGGGCGTGGGCGAGGTCGGGGTGGACGATGACTTCTTCCGGCTCGGCGGCGATTCGATCATGTCGATGCAGCTGGCGTCGCGGGTGCGGCGTGCGGGTTGGGTGGTGTCGCCGCGGCAGGTCTTCGAGGAGCGGACCCCGGCCGGTCTGGCGCGAGTCGTCGCCTCGACGGACAGCGAGGCAGCGGCGGTTGACGCGTCCGGTGTGGGGGAGATCGCCTTCACCCCGGTGATGCGATCGCTCGGCAACGCCGTCACAGCGGCTGGCTTCGCTCAGTGGATGGTCGTCGGCGCGCCCCCGAAGCTGGGTCTTCAGGCGCTGACCACCGGCGTCGCCGCCGTGCTGGACGCGCACGACATCCTCCGCGCCCGGCTCCTGGCCGCCGAGTCGAAGCTGGTGGTGCCGGAGCCGGGCTCGACCGACGTACCGGCGCTCATATCCCGCGTAGACGCGGCAAACGTGCAGGTGGGGGCGCTGGACGCGCTCGTGGCCGGCCAGGCCGAGGCAGCCGTCGGCCGGCTGGATCCGGGCGCCGGGGTGATGGCGCAGGTGGTGTGGCTCGACGCCGGACCCGAGCGAGTGGGCCGCCTGCTGCTCGTCGTGCATCACCTCGCCGTGGACGGCGTGTCGTGGCGGGTCCTGTTGCCCGATCTGCGGGCCGCCTGCGAGGCGGCGGCCGCCGGCCAGGAGCCGGCCCTGGACCCGGTGGGCACGTCCTTCCGTCGCTGGTCGCAGCTGCTGGCCGCCGAGGCCGTCAGCGAGCAGCGGACGGCGGAACTCCCCGCCTGGCAGCAGTTCCTCGCCGCCGGCGAGCCGGTGCTGGGACGGCGCCCGCTGGACCCCGCGCAGGACACCGAGCGGACCACGGTCCGGCGCCGCTGGCTGGTGCCCGCGGCCGCGGCGGAGACGCTCGTCTCCCGCACCCCGGCCGTCTTCCACTGCGGCGTGCACGAGGTGCTGCTCGCCGCGCTGGCGGGCGCGGTGGTGCGGTGGCGGCCGGAGTACGGCGCCGGCGTGCTGGTCGACATCGAGGGGCACGGCCGGGAGCAGTTGCACGACACCGTCGATCTGTCGCGGACCGTGGGCTGGTTCGCCAGTACGCGCCCGGTCCGGCTGCGCGTCGGCACGGCAGGACCGGACCGGGCGCAGACCGGTGGACCAGCCGCGGGCACCTTGCTCAAGACGGTGCGGGAGCAGGCCAAGGCCGCGGCCGGGGACGGGCTCGGCTTTGAGCTGCTGCGCTACCTGAACCCCGAGACCGCACCCGTACTCGCCGGGCTGCCCGCCCCGCAGATCGGCTTCAACTACCTCGGCCGCTTCCCCGCCGGCGACTCCAGCGGACCACCCGCCGCCTGGGAGCCGGCCGGCGAGTCGGCGCTGGGTGGCGCGGCCGGGCCGGGCATGCCGACGCGGCACGTACTGGAGGCCGGCGCCCTGGTCCAGGACACCCCGAGCGGACCGGAGCTGTCGCTGTCGCTGGCCTGGCCCGGCGGCTTGCTGGACGCGGCCGACGCCGACCGGCTGGGGCTCGGCTGGCTGGATCTGCTGGCGGGACTGGCCGACCACACCACGGCCGACCCGGCCGCCGGCGGCCACACCCCCTCCGACTTCCCCCTGCTCGACCTCGGCCAGGACGAGGTCGACGATCTCGAGTCCGAATTCGCCGACGACCGCGCGTAAGCCACTCGACCCAGGCAACTATGAGGAGAAGAATCCGATGGCCCGAGCTCGTGTCGAGGACGTTTGGCCGCTGTCGCCGCTGCAGCAAGGGCTGCTGTTCCACGCTTCGTTCGACGACCAGGGTGCCGATGTGTACCAGGGCCAGCGCGGCGTCGACCTGATCGGGCCGCTGGACGCCGATGTGTTGCGCGCCTCCTGGGCGGCGCTGCTGGATCGGCACGCCGCGCTGCGGGCGAGCTTCCGGCGGCGGAGCTCAGGCGAACCGGTGCAGGTCATCGCCCGCGAGGTGACCCTGCCGTGGCAGCACGCGGACGTCAGTGGGCTGGCGGAAGCCGACGCGGCCGCCGAGATCGAGCGGCGGTGCGAGGCGGAACTGCGGGAGCGCTTCGACCCGGCGACGCCGCCGCTGCTGCGACTGCTCCTCATCCGCCTCGCGGAAGACCGCCACCGGCTCGTGCTGACCAGCCACCACGTCCTCATGGACGGCTGGTCGCTGCCCGTGATCTTCGGCGAACTGGCGGCCATTTACGCGGCCGGCGGCGACCCGCGTGGACTGCCCAGGGCCACCTCGTACCGGGACTACCTGGCCTGGCTGCAGCGCCAGGACAAGCCGGCCGCGCGGGCGGCCTGGCAGGCGGAACTCGCCGGCGCCGAAGAGCCGACGCTGGTCGCCCCGGCCGACCCGGGCAGGCGTCCCGGCGAGCCCGCGAACCTCATCACCGACCTCTCGGCCGAGCTGACCCAGGACCTCACCCGGCTGGCCCGCGGCCAGGGCGTGACCCTCAACACCGTGATCCAGGCGGCCTGGGCGCTGGTTCTGGGGCAGCTGGCCGGCCGCACGGATGTGGTGTTCGGCGCGACCGCCGCCGGGCGGCCCGCGGAACTGCCCGGCGTGGAGTCCATGGTCGGCCTCTTCATGAACACCCTCCCCGTGCGGGTACGCCTCGAGGCCGCCCAACCGGTCGCCCAACTCCTCACCGACCTGCAGCAACGCCAGTCCGCGCTGATGGCGCACCAGCACCTCGGACTGCCCGAGGTGCAGCGTATTGCCGGCCCGGGCGGCGTCTTCGACACGATCGTGGTGTACGAGAACTACCCCAGCCCGCCGAAGGAGGAGCCCGCCCCGGAACGCCTCGAAATCCGCCGCACACCGGCGGTGCGGGACGCCTCCCACTATCCGCTCGCGCTGATCGTGGTGCCCGAGGAGCGGATGCATCTCAAGCTGGACTATCAGGAGGAGCTGTTCGGGCGGGAGGACGTCGCCGCGATCGCCGGCCGGTTGGTGCGGGTGCTGGAGCAGGTGGCGGCGGAACCGCGGGTGCGGGTGGGCGAGATCGACGTACTCGACGAGGGTGAGCGGGCGCTGGTGGTGGGGGAGTGGAACGCCACGGCGCGGCCGGTGCCGTCACTGTCCATTCCTGAGCGTTTCCGGGAGCGGGCGGTCCAGGACCCGGAGGCGGCAGCGGTGCGGTGTGGGGCGGAGGCCCTCTCGTACGGGGAGTTGGAGGTGCGGTCGAATCGGCTGGCCCGCTACCTCCGTGGACGCGGTGTGGTTCGGGAGTCGCGCGTGGGGCTGCGGTTGCCCCGCGGCGTCGACATGGTGACGTCGATGCTGGCGGTGTGGAAGGCCGGGGGCGCGTATGTGCCGCTGGATCCCGAGTACCCGGTCGAACGGCTGGAGTTCATGACGGTCGACAGCGGCGCCTCGGTGGTGATCGATGCCGAGTGGATGGCGGACACCGGCGCGGCCATTGCGGCCGAGCCCGACGCGGCCCCGGATATCGCCGTCGATCCTGATCAGTTGGCGTATGTGATCTACACCTCGGGGTCGACGGGCCGTCCGAAGGGTGTGGCGGTGGCGCATCGTGGGGTGGCCAATCTGGTCGAGGCGATGGGGCCTGTGCTGGGTGCCGGTCCCGGTGAGGTGACGTTGCAGTTCGCGTCGTTCAGCTTCGATGCCTCGGTTCTTGACGTCGCCGCCACCCTCGCGTCCGGTGGCACGCTGGCGATCGCGACCGGCGAGGAGCGTACGGATCCGCAGGCGCTGGCGGAGATGGTCCGTACGGCCGGGGTGACGGTGGCCAGCGTGGTGCCGTCGCTGCTGTCCGTACTCGACCCGAAGACGGTCCCCGGCATACGCAACTGGGTGCTGGGTGCCGAGCGCCTGACCGCTGATCTCGCCGCCAAGTGGCGTGCGCAGGCGGGGCTGTGGAACACCTACGGACCCACCGAGGCCACCGTCATGACCACGGCGGTTGCGCTCGACGAGGGCATCACGCCGGACGATCAGCCGCCGGCGATCGGCATTCCGCTGTCCAACACCCAGGTGTACGTACTGGATGACTTCCTGCGCCCGGTGCCGCCGAGTGCAGTCGGCGAGGTCTATCTCGCCGGTCCGGGTCTGGCCCGCGGCTACCTGGGCCGCCGGGAGCTGACCGCCGAACGGTTTGTGGCCTGCCCGTACGCCGATGGCGGACGCATGTATCGCACTGGCGATTTCGCCAAGTGGAGTCCGGACGGGCTGCTGCACTTCCGGGGCCGCGCGGACGAACAGGTGAAGATCCGCGGCTTCCGTATCGAACTCGGTGAGATCGAGTCCGTCCTCACCGCCCACCCCGACGTCGCCCAGGCCACCGTCGTCGTCCGCGACGACCGTCTCGCCGCGTACGCGGTATCAGAGACCGCTCCGGACACCGTTGCCATCAGGGAATTCGCCGCCGCCCGCCTCCCGGACCACATGGTCCCGGCCACCGTGACGGTGCTGGACGCCTTGCCGCTCACCCCCAATGGCAAGGTCGACAAGACCGCGCTGCCCGCACCCGAGTACGCGGCCGGCCAGGGACGGGCGGCAGCCACGCCCGTGGAGGAGATCCTTTGCGGGCTGTTCGCCGATGTGCTGGGTGTGGAACGGGTGGGGCCGGACGACGGCTTCTTCGAACTCGGTGGGGACTCACTGCTCGGCATGCGACTCGTCGCGCGTATCAGGGCGGTGCTGGACGCGAAAGTGAGCATCCGCGACCTGTTCGGCGCACCCTCGCCCGCCGGGCTGGCGAGGCAACTGGCCGGCGCCGTCGAACGCAAGCGACTGGAGCTGCTGCCGCAGCCGCGCCCCGACCAGGTGCCGGTCTCGTACGCACAACGCCGCATGTGGTTCCTGAACCGGTTCGCCGAGGCGGACTCGGAGGCGGCGGGGGCGTACAACCTGCCGCTCGCGCTGCGGATGGAGGGTGCGCTCGACCTGGAGGCGCGCAAGTCGGGGCGGGGGGGGGGGCGGCGCCGCCCGCCGGGCCCCCCGGGCCGGCGCCCCGCGCGCCGAGGCGCGCCGGGGGCGCC
>NZ_JBHYIG010000176.1:0-1498 GCF_042740015.1 Streptomyces sp. NPDC059037 | reverse complement strand
TTTTCCCCGACGCGGATGGCGAGCCGTGGCAGCGGGTGCTGGAGGGCGCTGCCGGACGGCCCGCGCTGGACGTGGAGCAGGCCGCTGCGGAGCGACTGGAGGAACAACTCGCGGCGGCGTCGGGTCGCGGCTTCGATCTGAGTACGGAGCTGCCGTGGCGGGTGTCGTTGCTGACGGTGGCACCGGAGGAGTCCGTGCTGCTGTTGGTGGTGCATCACATTGCCTCGGACGGTTGGTCGATGGGGGTGTTGGCGCGGGATCTGCGGGTCGCGTACGAGGCGCGGTGTGCGGGTCGGGCGCCGGGCTGGGAAGCGCTGCCGGTGCAGTACGCGGATTACGCGCTGTGGCAGCGGGAGGCGTTGGGTGATCCCGGTGATCCGGAGAGTGTGATCAGCGGGCAGCTGGCGTACTGGAAGGACGCCCTGGCCGACGCGCCGCCGGAGCTGGCCCTGCCGGTGGACCGCGCGCGCAGGGGGGAGCCCTCCTTCCAGGGCGGCAGTGTGCCGGTCTCGGTGGAGGCGGACACGCACCGACGGCTGGTGGCGGTGGCTGCCCGGGGCCGGGCGACGATGTTCATGCTGGTGCATGCCGCGCTGTCGGTGCTGCTGTCGCGGATGGGCGCCGGGTCCGACATTCCCGTGGGCACGGGGATCGCCGGCCGTGGGGACGCGCAGCTGGAGGGGCTGTCGGGGTTCTTCGTGAACACGCTGGTGCTGCGGGCGGACCTGGCGGGCGACCCGTCGTTCGCCGAGGTGCTGCGGCGCGTCCGGGAGACGGATCTGGCGGCGTACGCGCATCAGGACGTGCCGTTCGAGCGGCTGGTGGAGGAGCTGAACCCGGCGCGCTCGCTGTCCCGCAACCCGCTGTTCCAGGTGATGCTGGCGCTGCAGAACATCCCCGAGGCCGAATGGCAGCTGCCCGGCCTACGCGTCACCCCGCTCCCGCCCGTGGCGGAGTTGCCGGCGCGGTTCGACCTCTCCGTGACGCTGGGCGAGCGGCGGGCAGCGGATGGCGCTCCGGCGGGTCTCGGGGGCGGGATTCTGTACGCGGCGGATCTCTTCGACGAATCAACCGTACGGGCCCTTGGCGACCGTCTCGTGCGGGTGCTGGAGCAGGTGGCGGCGGATCCGCAAGTGCGGCTGAGCGAGATCGACGTACTCGACGAGGGTGAGCGGGCGCTGGTGGTGGGGGAGTGGAATGCCACGGCGCGGCCGGTCGGGTTGGAGACGGTGCCGGAGCGGTTCCGGGCGTGGGCGGTTCGGGTTCCGGAGGCGTGTGCGGTGCGGTGTGGGGCGGAGGCCGTCTCGTACGGGGAGTTGGAGGTTCGGTCGAATCGGCTGGCTCGGTATCTGCGTCGTCAGGGTGTCCGGTCCGATTCGCGGGTGGGTCTGCGGCTGCCGCGGGGTGTCGACATGGTGACGTCGATGCTGGCGGTCTGGAAGGCCGGTGGTGCGTATGTGCCGCTGGACCCTGAGTACCCGGCCGACCGGCTGGAGTT
>NZ_JBHYIG010000175.1:0-20750 GCF_042740015.1 Streptomyces sp. NPDC059037 | reverse complement strand
GCGGCCTCCCCCCGCCGCGGGGGGGGCGCGCGCCCCCCGCCCGGGCGTAACCCGGCGCGGGGCCGGCCGCCCCCGCGGCCGTGGTCCGGGGGGGCTGGAGCCAGGCGGCCACCGCGCCGAGGGCGACCACCGCGGCGCCCACCCAGAGCGAGGGGCCGAGCCCGTCCACGAAGTTCTGCGGGGACGCGTAGCCGCCCTGGGCGGAGAAGACCGAGGCGAGGGCCGCGATACCGAGGGCGCCGCCGACCTCGCGCAGGGCGTTGTTGGCGCCGGACGCGATGCCCTGCTCGGACGGAATGACGCTGGCCATCACCAAACTCGCCGCCGGCGCGAAGTACAGCGCCATGCCGACGCCGCTGATGATCAGGGCGGGCAGCTGGGCGGCGTACGACACATCGGTGGCCACGACGGCCGCGAACCAGCCGAGGCCGATGGCCTGGAGGGCGAGTCCCACGGTGACGACCGGGCGGCCGCCGATCTTGTCCGAGAGGTAGCCCGCGATGGGGGCGACGAGCATCGGCATGCCGGTCCAGGGCAGCATCCGCAGGCCGGCCTCGGTGGGCGAGTAGCCGAGCACGGTCTGCAGGAACTGGCTGAGCAGGAAGATCGCGCCGAACATCCCCACGAACATCAGCAGGCTCGCCGCGTTGATCGCGGAGAAGGCTCGGCTGCGGAAGAGCCGCATCGGCAGCATCGGGTTCTTGCCCCGGATGCCGTGCCGTACGAAGCCGGCGAGCAGCGCGAAGCCCACGATCAGACCGGTGAGGACCGGCACGCTGGTCCAGCCGTCGATGTTGCCGCGGATCAGCGCGTAGACGATCCCGAAGAGGCCGCCGCTGGCCAGCACGGTCCCGGTGAGGTCGAGCGGCGCCCCCGTGCCGTGCGACTCGGCAAGGCGGAGCCGCGCGAGCGGCAGCAAGGCGAGGCCGAGCGGGACGTTCAGCCAGAAGATCCACTGCCAGGACACATGCTCGGTCAGGCTGCCGCCGATCAGCGGACCACTGGCGACCGCGAGGCCGTTGACGGCGCCCCAGATGCCGTACGCCATACCGCGCTTGGCCGCGGGCACCGCCGCCGTCAGCAGGGTCAGCGTCAGCGGCATCATGATCGCGGCGCCGACTCCCTGCACCGCGCGGGCGGCGATCAGAGCCTCGATGCCGGGCGCGAGGGCGGCGGCCGCGGAGGCTGCGGTGAAGATCGCGATGCCCACGACGAAGAGCTTGCGGCGGCCGAAGCGGTCCCCCAGGGCGGCGCCGAACATGAGGAGCACGGCGAAGGTGAGGGTGTAGGCGCTCACCGTCCATTCGAGGTCGTGCAGCTCTCCCCCGAAGTCCTCGCGGATGGCGGGCAGGGCCGTGGTGACCACGAGATTGTCGAGTGCCGCCATGAATCCGGCGACGCCGGTGATGACGAGGGCCCAGGCGACTCCCCCGCGCTGTGCCGTCTGCTGAGACATTGCTTCCCCCTATGGTTAGTTATTGCTGACTAACTCATGTGGGCGCAAAAACGCGCCCCTGCGTGACGCGCGTGACTCACCCCTTGGGCCGCACCGACTCGTAGAAGCCGGTCCACACCCGGTGATCGGGCTGGAACCCCATCGACACCAGGACATTGACCAACATCCCGTACGCAAGGAACTGCGTCGCCTCGCCGATGTCCGCCCCCATCGCGAGGCGAACCGTGTCGTACATCTCCATCCAGGCGGCCCGCACCGCCTGGCCGAACTCCCGATCGCCGGACTCCTCGGCGGAGGCCACGGCGACGTACATCTGCATCTGCATGAGCAGCTTGTCCGGATCGTCGGCGATGAGCGCCTGATAGGCCTGACCCATGGCATGCACCGCCTCCTCCCCCTCCAGCCCTTCGGCCGCCTTCTGGAAGACCGCGGTGGTCTCCTGGCAGCAGCGCACGGACGCCGCGAGGAAGATGGCCTGCTTACCCGGGAAGAGCCGGAAGAGATACGGCTGCGAGACACCCACCCGCTTGGCGATCACCTCGGTGGAGGTGCCCTTGTAGCCACCGCGGGCGAACTCGATCATCGCCGCGCGAATGACGCTCTCGCGTCGCTCTTCTGCGCTCATCCTGACCATGTGACTAAGTTAGTGGTCAATCACTACTTACGTCAACAGGTAGCGGCCATGAGTGAGCGGGAGGGACAGCACACGAGTAAGGGGCACCCGCAATGGACGAGTGCCCCTTACCCTCTGTCACTTCCGCTGCCGCGCGGAGCCGCCGTACGGATCAGGCGAGCTGGACCACGGCGCGAGACATCCCGAGCACTTTCTGGCCCGCACTCATCGCCACCAGGTCGACCCGGACGCGGTTGTCGTCCAGCTTCTGGGCGACCTTGCCGCTGACCTCGATCAGCGCGCCCTTGTCGTCGTTCGGGACCACGACGGGCTTGGTGAAGCGCACGCCGTACTCGACGACGGCGGCCGGGTCGCCCGCCCAGTCCGTCACGACGCGGATCGCCTCGGCCATGGTGAACATGCCGTGCGCGATGACGTCGGGCAGACCGACCTCGACCGCGAACTTCTCGTTCCAGTGGATCGGGTTGAAGTCACCGGAGGCGCCCGCGTACCGCACGAGCGTGGCGCGCGTCACGGGGAAGCTCTGGACCGGCAGCTCGGTGCCGACCTCGACGCCCTCGTACGAAATCTTCGCCGTCATCGCCTCACACTTCCTCTGCCGCGGGCTCCGCCGCACGCGCGACGAGCTTGGTCCACGCGGTGACGACGTGCTCGCCGGCCTCGTCGTGGACCTCACCGCGGATGTCCAGGATGTCGTTGCCCGCCATGGACTTGATGGCCTCGATGGTCGAGGTGACCGCGAGCCGGTCCCCCGCACGCACCGGCCGGGTGTACGCGAACTTCTGGTCGCCGTGCACGACGCGGCTGTAGTCGAGCCCCAGCTGAGGATCCTCGATGACCTGGCCCGCGGCCTTGAAAGTGATCGCAAACACAAAAGTCGGCGGGGCGATCACATCGGAGTGGCCATAGGCCTTGGCCGCTTCCGCGTCGGTGTACGCGGGATTCGCGTCACCCACCGCCTCGGCGAACTCACGGATCTTCTCCCGGCCGACCTCATAGGGCTCGGTGGGCGGGTAGGACCGCCCCACGAAGGACTGGTCGAGCGCCATGGACTCGGCACCTCCTGCAGGTTGGGGTAAACGACACGAGGCCGCCCCCAGCAATCGGGGACGGCCTCGTGTACGAGCCTGTGTTTAGCGCGTTTCGCGGTGCGCAGTGTGCGCGTTGCAGCGCGGGCAGTGCTTCTTCATCTCAAGACGGTCCGGGTCGTTACGCCGGTTCTTCTTGGTGATGTAGTTCCGCTCCTTGCACTCCACGCAGGCCAGCGTGATCTTCGGGCGGACGTCTGTGGCAGCCACGTGAGTGCTCCTTGACGGACGGATGGACGGATGAACGCATAAAAGAGTAGCCGATCGGAGGACCGACCCCACAATCGGCTACTACTAGTAGTAGCGGTGACCGGACTTGAACCGGTGACACAGCGATTATGAGCCGCTTGCTCTACCGACTGAGCTACACCGCTGCGATGCCGGATCCCCTCGCCCGAAGGCGAGGATCAACCAACATCAGAGCCCCAATGCGGAATCGAACCGCAGACCTTCTCCTTACCATGGAGACGCTCTACCGACTGAGCTATTGGGGCGAGCGATGAAGACATTACACGGTTGGTCGCCGATCGCCCAAATCCGTTTCGCCGGAGCTGTCCAGGGGCATCGAGAGGGCCGTCTCAGCCACCTCACCACGTCACTTCAGCGCCTCTCGGCACACCCGTGAAACGCCCCGCACCACACCGGTACGACTATTGCGCCCTTCCTCGAAGAGGGCCGGTCGTCGCCCTAGGCTCGACTCACGCTGCGTGATCTTGGACGTCCTGATCGGGTACGCCGTGCCGCCGGGACCGCAGCCGCCCCCGAACCTCAGGAGCGCGATGCCCGACAGCCAGCCGCAGCCCCATTCCTCCGGCTCGTCCGGTTCCGGCTCCTCCGGTGACGACGCTCCCGACACCACGGCGCTGCTGCTCTGCGGCGCCCGGCTGACCGACGGCCGGACCGTGGACGTACGACTCGGCTCGGGGCGCATCGAGGCGGTCGGCACGGCGGGCAGCCTCACCGCGCACGCCGCGCGGGTGGACCTCGGCGGCTATCTCCTGCTCCCGGCGGCCGCAGAGCCGCACGCGCACAGCGACACCGCGCTGTCGGCGGACCTGGAAGGGCCGGTCTCGTACGACCTTCCGGACGTCCAGCGGCGGGCCACCGAAGCGGCTCTGCTGCAGCTCGGGCACGGTGCGACGGCGCTGCGCTCGCATGTGCGGATCGGCGACGTCCAGGGGCTCACGTCGATGGAGGCGGTGCTCCAGGCCCGGCGTTCGCTGCGCGGGCTCGTCGATCTGACGGCCGTGGCCGTGCCCCGGCTGCTGACCGGTGTGGCCGGGGCCGACGGCCTCGCGATGCTGCGGGACGCGGTGAAAATGGGCGCCTCCGTAGTGGGCGGCTGCCCCGATCTGGACCCCGATCCTACGGGGTACGTGGAGGCAGTGCTCGAAGTCGCGGCGGAGCACGGCTGCCCCGTCGACCTGCACACGGACGGCAGCGATCCGGCGCGCCTGGGGCGGCTCGCCGCGATGGCGGGCGGGCTGCGGCCCGGGGTGACGATCGGCCCGTGCGGCGGCCTTGGCCGGCTGCCGTCGGACGTGGCCGCGCGGACCGCCGATCAGCTGGCGGCAGCCGGGGTGACCGTGGTCTGCCTGCCGCAGGGCGGCTGCGGGAGCGTGGACCGGCGCGGCGCGGTCGCCCCGGTGCGGCTGCTGCGGGCCGCCGGGGTGCGGGTGGCCGCGGGCAGCGGGGCCATGCGGGACGTGTCGAACCCGGTGGGGCGCGGCGACCCGCTGGAGGCCGCCTACCTGCTCGCGTCGCGCTGCGGGCTGCGTTCCGAGGACGCCTACGGAGCGGTGAGCGGGGCCGTCCGGTCGGCCATGGGGTTCCCCGAGGTCCGCGTGGAGGCGGGCTTCCCCGCCGAACTCCTCGCGGTGCGGGGCGATCGCCTCTCGGGCGCGCTTTCGCTCGCGTACAGCCGCATCGTGGTGCACCGGGGGCGCGTGGTGGCGCGGACGAGTGCGGTGCGGGAGTACTGCGATTCGGCGGCCGCCGTGGCCCTCGATCTGCCGCGCCAGGGGCGGGCGAACAAGGCGGGGCCGGGGCAGCCGAAGGGCGAAGAACCGTCCTGAGGGCGCGCGCCCGTTCGATGCGTGCTCCCGCGCGCGCGGGGCGATCATGCGGGGGCTGCCGTACGGTCGGAGACATGCGCATTGTCATCGCTGGAGGTCATGGTCAGATCGCGCTGCGGCTCGAGCGGTTGCTCGCCGCACGGGGTGACGAGGCGGTCGGGATCGTCCGCAAGGCCGGGCAGGACGCCGACCTGCGGGCGGCAGGTGCCGAAGCGGTCCTGTGCGACCTGGAGTCGGCATCCGTCGACGAGGTCGCGGGGCATCTGGAAGGCGCCGACGCGGCCGTGTTCGCGGCGGGCGCCGGACCGGGCAGCGGGGCCGACCGCAAGAACACCGTGGACCGGGACGCGGCCGTGCTGTTCGCGGACGCGGCGGAGCGCGCCGGAGTGCGGCGCTACGTAGTGGTGTCGTCCATGGGCGCGGACCCCGCCCACCAGGGCGACGACATCTTCGACGCCTATCTCCGCGCCAAGGGCGAGGCCGACGCCTACGTGCGCGGGCGTGCGGCCCTGGACTGGACGATCCTGCGCCCGGGGATGCTGACGGACGACGCGGGCACCGGTCTGGTCCGCCTGGAGGCATCGACCGGACGCGGGCCCATCCCGCGTGACGACGTGGCCGCGGTGCTCGCCGAGCTCGTCGATTCGTCGGCGACGGCGGGGCTGACGCTGGAGCTGATCAGCGGTTCGACGCCGGTGTCGGTGGCGGTCAAGTCCGTTGCGGGGAACTGAAGTCCACTGACCGGGGGGACCCATTGACCGACGAGGTGCCGGCCGCGCAGGAAGCGCTGCTGCGGCAGATGTACGCCGTCTTCAGTACGGATGAGCGCGATGCGTTCATCCCGCGCTCGCTGGCGCCCGACGTTGACTGGCCGAACCTCCTGGACGACACCCGTGCCCATGGCATCGCGGAGGTCCGGGCCTACTGGGCACGGCAGTTCGCGGTGATGCACCCACTGGTGCACCTGGAACGGCTGCGGCTCGACGACGACGGACGCCGGGTCGTGGCGACCGTGCGGCCCGGACTGCGGGACGAGGCGGGCGACCACTGGGCGCCGAAGACGGTCGAGCACGTCTACAGCTTCCGCGCCGACGGTCTGGTGAGCCGGATGGACGTACGACAGCGCTGATCGGGCGGCCTTGACCGCACCGGCGGCTCCGACGCCCTGTGTGGCCGCGTGAGCGCCTCAGAACAGCGGGAGCTGGCCGGGGAACTCCGGCACCGCGTAGCCGTCCAGAGCGGGCTGTGCGGCGCCGAGCTGGGCCTGTCTGCGGGATCCCGGGCAGGAGATCAGCTCGCCGCTGCCGCGCGGGCCCGGCGGGTCGTGGCGGGCGAACCGGCCTCCGACGACAGCGATTTCGCGGCGGCACTCGGGGCAGTTCCTGCGGCGGGACGACATGGCCCCAGCGTACGAAAAGACCCCCTCCGCCTTGCGTTTCCGCAAGACCGGAGAGGGTCTCCTTCGCGTGGCGGCGCCAGGATTCGAACCTGGGAAGGCTGAGCCGGCAGATTTACAGTCTGCTCCCTTTGGCCGCTCGGGCACACCGCCATGTTTGCTGCCCCTGTTCCGCTTGCGCGGCGCTCCGTGGCAACGACGTAAACCATACCTGATGGGTAGGGGTGCTTCGCCACCCGATTGATCAGCGCCCGGCCGGGGGGCGGTGGCTAGGCTTTGCGGGTGCGGCCAGGGACCGACGGCCGTGCACCAGCTGAGTACGCAGACCCCGATACAAGGAGCCACAGGACATGGCCGACTCCAGTTTCGACATCGTCTCGAAGGTCGAGCGGCAGGAGGTCGACAACGCCCTCAACCAGGCCGCCAAGGAGATCTCGCAGCGCTACGACTTCAAGGGCACGGGCGCCTCGATCGCCTGGTCCGGCGAGAAGATCCTGATGGAGGCGAACGGCGAGGAGCGGGTCAAGGCGATCCTCGACATCTTCCAGTCCAAGCTGATCAAGCGTGGCATCTCGCTGAAGTCGCTGGACGCGGGCGAGCCGCAGCTGTCCGGCAAGGAGTACAAGATCTTCGCCTCGATCGAGGAGGGCATCTCGCAGGAGAACGCCAAGAAGGTCGCCAAGATCATCCGCGATGAGGGCCCCAAGGGCGTCAAGGCGCAGGTCCAGGGCGACGAGCTGCGGGTCAGCTCGAAGAGCCGGGACGACCTGCAGGCCGTGCAGGCGCTGCTCAAGGGGCAGGACTTCGACTTCGCGGTGCAGTTCGTCAACTACCGGTGATCAACCGGCCTGACCTGCACGGACGTTGCTAGGCAGACTTAGCAGGGCACAACGGGGGCACATCGCCGAGGACAGCCTCGACGGCGGCCCTCGTTGTGTCCTCCTCGTCCGGCCATAGATGCGTGTACGTGTCGAGCGTGATCGACGGCTTGGCATGGCCGAGCCGCTTCTGCACCGTCTTGACGTTCTCGCGGTGCTTGATCAGGAGCGAGGCGTAGAAGTGGCGTAGGTCGTGCAAGCTGGCGCCGTCCGGCACCTCGACGCGGGACGGTTCGCCGCCCTCGGGCCTGCCGCTCCGGACCCACGCGGCGTACGCCTTGCTGTACGCCGCGCCGAGCGCCTTGTTCGCGTTCTGCCGGGATCTCCGCCACACGTGCGACCAGGCGCCACGCCGGACCACCTCGCGGTAGTCGTTGAGGAAGAGCAGCTGCGCCGTTCGATGACGCGGCTTGCGCGGGTCGGTCCGGTCCTCGATCTTCACGCCGTTCGCGGGGAACTGCTCAAGATGTGCGGCGAGGGCGTCCACGGCCGCTTTCGTCAGCGGCACCGTGCGGTAGCTCTCGTGCGTCTTGGGCTCGCCGAGGTAGGGCTCGCCGTCGTCCGGGTCGATGAGCTGCTGACGCACCTTCACCTCACGGCGCAGGAAGTCGATGCAGTCGACCTCTAGGCCGAACAGCTCCCCCTGTCGCAGCCCGGATGACGCCGCGAGCAGGTACAGGGCGCGGAACCTCGGCGCTGCTGCATCGATGAGTGCGCGGACCGCGTCGGCGTGTAGGGGCGTGATCTCGGCTCTCCGTTGCCGGGGCAGTCTCACGCCGTCGCACGGACTGCTCGCGATGATCCGGTCTCGAACGGCCGTCCGCAGCGGCGTGACCAAGTAGGCGTAGGTGACGGTCAGAGTCGAAGGCGCGAGCACCTGCGACCGATCCTTGATCCATGCCTGTATGTCCGACGGCCGGATACTGGCTACTGGACGATCACCGAACGTCGGATAGATGTGGTTGCGCAGCCCACGCTCGACGCGTGACGCCGAGGTGGGGCGGTGCACGGCGGACGTGCGCCACCGCTCGGCGACGGCCCGGAAGCTTTCCTTGCCCGCAGCGGGGTCGACGTACAGACCGCGGTCGAGGTCGGCCTTGACGGTGGCCGCGCGCGTATCAGCCGCGGCGCGCTTGTCGAAGTTCTCCTTGCGCTGCTTGCCGCTCGCGTCGCGCCAACGGACCTGCCACCGCTTCCCCTTGCCGTGCTCGCCGCTAGGGACGAGTTTGCGGGTCTTGCTGGTGTGCTCGGCGCACGCCTTGTCGTCCTCGCCCGGGTGCGACTTGTGCCATCGGTCGTAGACCTCAGCCATCCGTTTCCCTCCCCTTTCTGGTCACCTTCATGGGCCCGAAGTCCGCGGGGTCGAGCTGCTCGGGCTCCCCGCGTTGTTCCTCGTACGCCTTCACGACCGGTTCCAGCTCGGCCGCGAGCGCACGCGTGATGTGGCCGCGCGCGGACTGGAGCGCCCGCTTCCCCTCGGGTAGCTCGCCCCGCGCCCGCAGGCGCGCCTCGCGCTCCTCGGCGAGGCCGTGCCCCCAGGTCTCGCGGGCAGCGTGCGCGACGTAGTGCGGCGTGGTGTTGAGGCGCTTGGCCGCCTTCGACTCCGCCTCGTCGGGCTGGGCCAGATATCGGGTCTCCACGCCCTTCGGCCACGGTGAACGCTCCGACAGTGCCGTCATCGCGCGCATCGCGCGTTCGGCCATTTCCTCGCCGCTTTGGTCGCTCCACCCCTTCACGTGCCATCCGCCCGGAGCCCGGAACGCCGCGGCCCTCGGGTTGTAGTCGCCGCCGAGCACACGCCGCGCTTCACGGCCATAGACAGTGAGTTGAGAGGTCAGTCGCACCGTTTCCGACTCTTGCGGCAGCAGCTCGCCCAGTGGGCGCCCGTAGAGCAGCGGCAGCATGACCAACTCAGTGGCAGAGAGGGCCCGTTGCCCTCTCTCGATCTGCCGCACGGTTGGCCGGTGCCATGAGAGCCCGAGCCGCTGCGCGGCTTGCGCCACGTCTTCCGCGGTACTGCCCTTCTCCTCGCGTACGGCTTGCAGATGCCGCCCCAGGGCTTCGCCGAACGTGGGCGCCTCGGCTACCGCCTGCACCCATCGCTCGTCGGCGTCCGCGTCGGAGATCTCCGCCGAGCCCTCGGCTCGATCTCGTTCGTTGCCATCACTTTCCATCATGGAGCGAAACGATACCTTCCGCTGGACAGCGGCGCGAGAGATCACTAACTTTCGAGAGAAAGAATTTCCTCCGCTTCATCTCGAAGGAGTGCCCTTGTCCAGCGCCCGCCCCGCACAAGCCCCTCAGCTGTCCCGCCGGAAGCTCGCCACCGCGCGTGAACTCGCCGACTACTGCGGGGTGCCGCTCGCCACCGTGTACCAGTGGAGCCACCGCGGAGGCGGCCCCCGAATGATCAAGGTGGGCCGCCACCTGCGTGCCAGATGGGAAGACGTCGAGCGGTGGCTCGATGAGCACACCGTCGACGGTGCCGCGTGAAGGGCGTTGACCGCTTGACTGCCTCGACTCCCGCCCCGCTGCGCGTAGCCCTCTGGCTGGCCTCTCAGGGATACGCAGTGCACCCGCTCGCCCCGGGCCTGAAGGTGCCCGTACGCGGTTGCGACCGCTGCTCACCGGGCACGGCCGAACGCCCGAACCCTGCCTACGTCGAGCACGACGGGCGCGCCTGCGCCTGCCACGCCGACGGACGCCCCTGTCACGGGGTGCTCGCCGCCACCACCGACGCCGACCGCATCGCCGCGTGGTGGGCGCGCACGCCCGCCGCCGGGGTCGGCGTCGCCGCCGGGCCGTCCGGGCTGGTGATCCTCGACGTCGACTGTCACGGCGGCGACGTGCCGACCGCCCCCGAGCGGCTGCTGCCCGGCGTCGAGCTGCCCGCCAACATCGCCCCGGGCAGCGTCCTCGACGGCCGCGACGTCCTCGCGCTGCTCGTCGAGGCGCGCCGCGCCACACTGCCCGGCTGCGCACCGGAAACCCTCACCGTGCGCACCCCGTCCGGCGGCGTGCACTACTGGTTCCGGGCCCCTGCCGGTACGCGGTGGCGCCCGCAAGCGGGGGCACTCGGCTGGCAGCTCGACGTGCGCGCCGGATCGTCATACGCCGTCGCCCCCGGCACCGTCACCCGATCCGGCACGTACACCGTGCTCGGCGACTGCCGCATGGTCGCCGAGTTGCCCGTGTGGCTCGCCCGCGACCTCGACCGCACCGGGCATCGTGTGCGTCCCGAGCGGCCCCGTGTGACTCTGCCGTGGCGCTCGCGCAGCATGGGCAGCGGGTACGTGGCTGCTGCCGTCGAGGCCGAGCTGCGTGCCGTCGCCGAGGCGCAGCCCGGCACCCGTAACGACGCTCTCAACCGGGCCGCGTTCAGTCTCGGCACCCTGTGCGGCGCGGGCCGTCTCGATGGTGCTCAGGTCGCTGATGTCCTCGCCGACGCCGCCCGGCACGCCGGGCTGCCCGAGCGCGAGGCCGCCGCCGCAATCCGCTCGGGACTGGTCGCAGGCGAGCGGCACCCGCGCACCCTGGCCGGGGCCGCCGCGTGACCCATGTCCCTGCCTTCGATCCGACCGCCGCCGCGCGCTCCGTGGTCCCCTTCCGCCGACCGGAAGCGGGCGCGCAGCAGCCGCCCGCCCCGCAGCAGGAACGCCAGCCGCCGCAGGCGGAGGTGCTGCGCGTGCTCGGGCAGAACCGTTTCCGGTATCTGCACCACAACGGCGCCCCGTACGCCGTTCCGTACGACGGCCCGCCCGTCGCCGTGCCGCTGCGCGCCACCGCCCACACGGGCACGGGCAGCCTGCGCCAGCACCTCATCCGCGCGTACCTCACCGAGCAGAACCGCACCCCGTCGCAGTCCGCGCTCGCCGACGCCCTCGCGGCCCTCGACGCGCTCGCCATGCACGCGGTCGAGGTCGAGCTGCCGCTGCGCATCGCTGCCGACCCGGACGCCCCCGCCGTAACGTGGCTCGACCTCGGGCGCCCCGACGGGGAGTCGGTACGCCTCTCCCCGGACGGCTGGATGCTCACGTATCCGGACGTCGAGACGGGGCCCGTGTGGCGCCGCAGCCGACTGGTTCGGCCACTGCCGCGCCCGGACCGGGTCTCAGGTGGCTGGCGGGCGGGCATCGAGGAGTTCGCCGCGCTGCTGCCGTTCACCGCCGAGACGCTGCCGCTTGCCGTCGGCTGGCTGCTCGCCGCCCTGCGGCCGGACATTCCCCGCCCGGTCGCCTACCTCACGGGCGAGCAGGGCACGGGCAAGAGCACATCGGGACAGATGCTCGCCGGGGTCATCGAGGGCGCCCGCGCGCCGCTGCGGCAGGCACCCGAGTCCCTGCGTGACCTTGGGCCGATCACCGCCGCCGGGTGGGTGCTCGCCCTCGACAACCTCTCGGGCCTGCCCGGCTGGCTGTCCGATGCCCTGTGCCGCATCGTCACCGGCGACGCGCAGGTGACCCGCGCCCTGTACACCGACGACGACGTGAACGTACTCACCTACCAGCGGCCCGTACTGCTCACCGGCATTGACCTCGGCGCGCTGCGCAACGACCTCGCCGAGCGCATGCTGCCGCTCGAACTCCAGCCGATCCCGAGGGACAAGCGGCGCACCGCGGGCGCCCTGTGGGCCGCGTACGAGCGGGCACACCCGCGCATCCTCGGAGCGCTGCTCGACCTCGCCACCGAGGTGTGGGCCGACCTCCCGCACGCCGCCGCCGACCTGACCGAGCGCCCGCGCCTGGCCGACTTCGCCGAGCTGCTGCACGCCCTCGACCGCGTCACCGGATGGCACAGCCTCGACGCGTTCCACGCCACCCAAGACGCGCTGAACGAGACAGTCCTCGACGGTCACCCGGTCGCCGCCGCACTGCGCGAGTGGACCGTCTCCCCCTCCTTCCCGCCCCAAGGCTGGACGGGCACCATGGCCGAGCTTCACCGGCTGCTCGGCAGCGACGGGCGCGGCCTCGCCGACGGATGGCCCAAGACGCCCGCCGTCCTCAGCGCCCGCATCCGCCAGGTCGCCCCCGCGCTCCGCTCCCGAAGTATCCACGTGGCCCGTACCTCGGGCAGCAACAAGCACGGCAAGGTATGGGCCGTGACCTACGCCCCGCCGTCATGACCCGCCACCGCACACCCAACACGCCCCGGTCGGCACTGCCGACCGGGGCGCAGCCGTCTCTCGGGGGACGCAGGGGGACGCGCAGGGGACGACGGGGGACGCACCCCGCACCGCGCAGCGCCCCCCGCAACTTCCCTCCCCTGCCCACGCAAACGGACGAACCGCCCCACCAGGGGGACGCGGGGGACGCTGTAACCCCCTCTCCTCTCTGTCCTGATGAGAAGAAGGGGGAAGAAGGTAGAGAGCAGCCCGGAAAGTGCGTCCCCCACGTCCCCACCGTCCCCGTCTGCCCGGCGAAGCACCGTGCTACGACCGGTCGCGCCTCTCGCGCGGGCGCGCATCCGGTTCCGCCTACTCCCGCGCGCAAGAGGCGAGCCCGCGCGACCGGTCGCGACCCTTCCCACGCGCGCGAGTGTCAGTCTCGCGTCGCCCCTTCGGGCCAGAGCACGCAGACCGGCACGCCCTTGCCCTCGGCGTAGGCAACTACGTCCGCCGTACCGCCGTAGCCGCGGGCCGGTTGTCCGTCCCATACCGCGAGCAGCGTGTCGGCCTGGTCGACGAGTAGTTCGCTGCCTGTCATGTGGGCGTGCGAGCCGGAGCCGTCGAGCCCCGTGCGGTGTACCGCCGAGGCACGGCGCAGCAGTTCGTCGTACGTGGGGTGGTGCCAGTCGGGGAGATCGGCGCGGTACTGCTCGGCCGGCAGCACGACCTCGATCCGGCCGCCGTGGTCGAGCACGGCCTGCGCGAACCAGGCGTCGGGGCCGTCCGCGATGCAACTCACCCCGACCAACTCGGCAGGGTCGTACGCTTTGACCGCCTCGGCCAGGGCGCTGCGTACCTGCTGCTCGACCTCGGGGGACAGCCCACGGTGACCAGTGATCGCGACTCTCATGTCTTCCTCTCGTCTACAGGTAAGCGTCGTGCAGCCGCGTATCGAATTCGCGGACGACGGCTGGCGGGGTCGCCGAGGAGTAACTGCGTCGGAACGTGCGGGCCCGCTCGACCACACGGCCGGAACGCAGCCGCAGCCCCACGTCGAGCGAGCGAGCCGCGAGGGCGAACGCGGTGTCGAGGTGTCCCGACGCCATGTGGCCGCTCGCTACGTCGAGGCCGAGCAAGGCCCGCTGCTTCTCGTGGTTCGAGGAGAGCGCGGCAGTGGCGTCGTCGAGTGAGGTGAGTACCCATCGGGGTCGGGCAAGGCGCGCCCCGCAGGTGACCCGCGCCGCTGCGACCTTGCGCAGGTCGAACGCGAACACCCATGGCCACGGCGGCGGTTCCTCGCCCGGGATCTGCTCAACCTCGGCTGTGCTGGCGAGTAGCGCCCGCTCGGTGGCCCGCTCGTCTCCAGCCGTGGCGTGCGCGACCGCTTCGAGGGAGGACAGCCACGCCGCCGCGATGGCCGGCCGTTCGCTGCCGAGCTGTCGCCGCGCCCCGCGGATCAGACTCATCCCCTGCGCGACGTTGCCCGCTTCGACCTCGAACTGCGCGAGGCTGCCCTGCTGGTACGCAATCAGCAGCGGGTCTCCGGACCGCCGGGCCGCCTTGATCGCCGCCCCGTACCAGGTCCGGGCCGAGCCAGCGTCGGCCATGTCCCAGCTCAACCAACCGGCGAGGCTGGCCACTTCGCTCCCTACGGCCGCGAGGCGCGCGCGGGTGGCCTGGTCGAGTGCCTGCGCCGCCACGGTCTGAACGAGCCGCATGTGCCCCTGCACGGTGTCGGCGAGCTGCCGCGCGGGAACGCTCGCGTCCATGCGCCGGAACGCGGTCGTAGCAACGCGCAGCACGTCCGCCTGCTCGACTCCCCAATTGGGGAGTCGGGGCGGTGCCGCGCTCAGTACCCGGGTCGCCGCCGTCGCTGCCACTCCGGTGAGGAATTGACGCCGTTCCACTGGGTCGTGCCCTTCCGCCGGCGCGACAGAGGCCGCGCCGTTGTCTGCGAGGCCGACCAGTCCGGGCGCAATGCCGAGGTGGTGGGCGGCCCTCGCGAGGGTGGTCATGTTGTAGTCGGCCACACCCCGCTTCTCCATCCGGGATACCGCGGACTGCGATAAACCGCACGAGTCACCGAGCTGCCGCTGAGTCAACCGGGCGGCCCGACGCGCGAGTTCGATCACCCGCCCGTAGTCGCCGGTCCTCGCCGCCTCTCTCGCGGCGCTGTCCGACCAGTTCATGCGTGCCTGCCTCTCCCCCACGGTAGGTACGGCGCACCGGGTTTGCGAGCGGGGAAATGCGGCCGACGCATACGCGCATGAGCCGTGCGCATCAATGCTCGTACGCCCCTTGCTTCGGGCGGTTCCCTCATCTCCCCGGCTTCATTCCGCGAGGAGAGAGTGACAGCGATGCAGCGCCGATCTACCTGGACGCAAAGACTCACCCAGCCGAAGCTACTCGCGGCAGGTGACGACTGGGACGCGGTTCGCGTCGCCGCCGACATCGGGGTGCGCGCAGTCCGTGACTTGGAGGCGCGCGGCGTACCGGTCGGGCCTGTGCTGCATGACCTGTGCAGCGGGCAGACGTACTTTCTCACCCCGCCCGGTACGGCTCACGGCTGGCAGCAGGACGGTACGCGGGCGCTCGGCGCTGGTTCGTGGGTCGTGCTTGCTCCACCCGGATGGGATGGGCTGCTGCGATGGGTGAGCGAGCCGACGAGCGGCGGCCCCGCCCACACCGCGACCGACGACCTCGCCGCCGCCCTGGTAGCCGCGGTCGCCACCGTCGAGGAGGCAGGCCGGTGAGTCGCGCCGGAGAGATCAGCTACGCCGGGCCGAGCCCGCTCGGGGAGAGCGGCTACCGCACCGGCTTGACGTGGAACACCAGCAGCCGCGCCCGCGCCCGCGCCGCCTCGATCGTCGCCGAGCACCGGACCGAGCGGACCGAAGTCGTACGCGACGCACACCTGCGCTTCGAGTGGGCCGCACACGCCGTGCGCTCCCCCGAGCTGCTCACCGTCGTACAGGAGACGATCGGCGAATCGGTCGCCGTCGAGAACACCTTCCTGATGATCAAGTGGCCCGGTCGCGACTTCCCCGTGCCCTGGCACCAGGACGGGACCAACCCGCGCATGCAACTCGACCCCGCGCGGTCCGTCGCCGCCTGGCTGGCCGTGACCGACGCGACCACCGTCAACGGCTGCTTGCAGGTGATCCCCGGTTCACACGCCGCTGGTTACCACGGCTACCGCCGGGAGGAGAGCGGCGCCAAGCGCGGCAAGGCACTCGGTGTGCAGGGCATGTTCAACGGCCCGCACGACCGCGGGGTGTGGCTGCCGCTCGACGCCGGCCAAGCCTGCCTGATGGACGCACGGCTCATTCACCGCTCGGACAGCAACAGCACGGTCGGCGCCCGCATCGGCCTGAACATCCGCTACGTCGCTCCCGGCGCGATCCGGTCGAGCGGCTCCCACAGCCCCAGCCTGTACCCGCTCAGCGGGTCGGACTGGTGACCCACAAGGCACCATCGGCAACGAGAGGAGCACCACCGTGTCCATCCTCGAAACCAGCGCCCCACCGATCACCCGCGTACGGGTACTCACCGGCGAGGACGTCGACCCTGCCCGCAGGGGCGACAAGACGGTGATCGCGTTCAGCCACTGCCGTTACTACTGCCCCGACGCCGCCACCGTAGAGCGGTGCGTCGAGCACCTGCGCGCGAGCGACGAGCGGCTGCGCTCGCGCCCCGACGAGCAGATGCTCTGGGACTGGGAGTGCACCTACTTCGAGGCCGACCCCGACAACGAGAATGGCGGCGGGACCGTGATTCTCGGCGTCGCCTGGTACGACCGCGCGTTCTTCGACGACCGCCGCGGAGCCTGGTTCGGCGCCATGCACACCCGCATCTACGGCGAGATCGGAGTCCCCTTCGAGAACGTCACCGTGCAGCACTGGCTCGCCCTCGAAGCAGCACAGTGGAGGCCCGGGCCGCAGTCGGCGTAGCCATCCGGCACCGACCAGTCTTCTAGTAGGCCCCTCGGCACCGATCTCCGGGCGCACCACCCTGGATCTGCCCTGGGTTTCGGCTGGCCATCACGCGGCCTAACTGGACTACAGGCATCCCGCTTCTCACACCGCTTGAGAAGCGGGACGCTCCACGTCATGAGCGTAGGCATCGACCTCTTTGTCAGGGACAGCTGGTTCTAGGTCCAGAAGACGGTCATCATGTAGGGCTGCCAAGCAGACCGACTGGTGGCTGGCAGGGCCTGTAAGGCACAAGAGGCATGTTCGAGCGCGAAAGGCGTATCGTCTGCCCATGGGAGAGTCCCCCGGGCGACGATCGTCGAGCCGCCGGCACCACACAGTGCCCCGCTTCTACTTGAAGCGGTTCGCCAACGCGGACGAGCGGATCATGCGCGTACCTCTCTGCGGCGAGCAAGCTCCTCGCCTGTGCGGGGTAAAGGATGTCGCGGTGCACAACGACTTCTACTCATACCCCGATGGCAGCGGACAGCTGGATGACTCTGTCGAGATCGCACTCTCCAAGCTGGAGGGGGATGCCGCCCGTGTGTTCCGGATGGTGGTCGAAGAAGAGTGCTGGCCGCTGCCAGGACCCGAACGAAAGACCATGGCGCGCTGGACCGCTGCTCAGTACCTGCGGGTTCCGGCCAGGCGGCAGGCTGCCAATGAGATGTTCGACGACCTCACGAAGATCACGTTGGCGGTCGGAGGGAAGCAGGAGCTACGCAAACGGCTCGAAGCGGAATCTGGAGGACCTGTCTCTGACGAAGAGGTCGAGCGGAAGTGGGCCGAGAAGACCGACTTCTCCAGCTACACGGTGAAAGCACCGGTTCTGCATCACCTAGCGAGCATGGCAGGCGGCATCTCGGCGGCATCTGATGTGTTGATGCAGCGCGGTTGGGTGTTGTACCGCTTCAAGCGCAAAGCGTTGATCACCTCTGACCACCCTGTGAGCCTCGTACGCGACCCTCGGACACCGCATTGGCTGGGTGCGGGCCTGGCCACGGCGGAAGCGGTCGTGATCCCACTCGACAGGCGGGTGGCGCTCATGATGTCGACCCCCGGAATTCCGGACCGAACGAAGTCACCAAGTGCAGCACTGGCCTGGGACTTCAACCAACGGTCCGCCTATGGCGCGCGTTCGGCGGTCTTCCACCATCCAGACGACACGCCTCTCGTCGGCGTGGAGTTGCCTTCCAAGCGGACACGAGAAATGCGGGCCAGCCACAACCCAGAGGACTTCATCCGGCCGGAACCCCCTCCTGGCGCGTGATCCCGGCAGTACCGGGACAAAGCCTCCACTCATCCCGGGCGGCCCCGCGAGGCGCTGGGTCCCGCCGGGTCCCGAAGTTCACGTGAGACTAGACCGCGCTCCAGGCGGCTGCCTGCCTCCATCACGCGGCGAGGGCCGAGGCACGTCTGCCGCTACTCCGCGGCCACCTCGCGCTCCCGAGCCGCTGCGGGCAAGGACACGGCCACGTCGGGTCGCAGCAGCCGACAGCCCACGATCAGCGCGGCCAGCGCCGAGCCCGCCACCATGACACCACCCGCCACGAACGCGCCGCGCGGCGAGGCGTCGACCAGGAACGGCAGGAGGAGCATCCCGGCCGTGCCACCGGTACGGATCACGGTCTGGTCAACGGACATGAGCCGCAGCCGCTCGGCGGCCGCGAACGCACCGAGGTGCGCTCGCAGGGTGACGCTCGTCGCGGGAGTCACGAGACCAGTCACCAGGGCGAGCAGCACCAGGGCGGGAAGATGCAGCACCAACCCCATGCATGCCGTCGCAAGGCCCTGCACCGCCCACGCGCCGCAGTAGACGCGCAGCCAGCCACCCGAACGCCGGTTACTGGCCAGCGGGTTGCCCAGCAGCGCCCCGACTCCGACGGCCGCAGTCACAAGCCCGTAGACGGCCGCCCCGGCGCCATATCTGGTGGCGAGCAGCGCGGGCATCCCCACCGCCGATACGGCCGAGCCGAACAGCGCGACGCCGTGTAGCCCGACCGCCAGCCCGACACGGGGGTGCGCCCGCAGTAGCGGCCATGCCCGAACCGCCGAACGCGTGTTGCCGGGACGCTCTATCGCCCCGTCGCCCGCTGCCACGGCGTACCGGCGCGCCAGCCACCCGAGCGCCACCGCCGACACGGCGAACGTCACGCCGTTCAGCGCGAAGAGCTTTACCTCGGAAACGGCGAGTAGCAGCAGACCGATACTCGCCGGCCCTGCGATCCGGGCAATACGCCCCGTGAGGTCGAACAGTCCCGTGACTTGCTGCACTCGCTCGGGCTCGACGAGATCGGGCACTAGGGCGCCGAGGTTCGGATCGAAGAGCGCCCCGAGAGTGCCGAGCAGCAGCACCCCGGCGAGCAACAACCCCACGCCGTACGCATCTGGCGACCACAGAAACGGCAGCGCGACCGCAACCAGGGCCCGTGCCGCGTCGACCCATGCCAGCCGCCCGAACGTCGAGAACCACGCGACGACGTGACGCCCTGCCGTCCCGAGCGCGATGTAAGGCACTGACTCGACGACCGCCACCAGGCCCATGAGCGACGCAGAGCCAGTCGAGGCGTAGACCACCCACATGACCGCGAGCGCGTACAGGCGATCCCCGAGCACAGACAGGCTCTGCGCCAGCCACAGCACCAGTACGGGCCGCTGCCGCAGCAAGCGCAGGTAGCTCAATGTGCCCTCCGGGGCGAACCGCGCCAGACCAGAAGCAAGCGCCCCGGTCGAATCGGCGCCAACCCTAGGCCCATGCGATGGCACCAGTCGCGGGGTTCCCGAGGCCTCACACGAACGCGGCAAAGTTGCCGATGCAGTTCAGCGGAAAGACGTGGTCACGACATGCGCTGCCGTTCTAACCTGCGCAGATGATCCGGGAAGACGAGGCCAACGGTCCTGCCGTGTCGGCAGGTGATGCCGGCCCACGGGCGATCAGGCTGCACTTCACCGAGCCCACACACCCCTTCCCGGAAGATGGGGACGACCCGCTGCTCGACTTCCTCGTGAGGGCACGCGGCGAATTCGTCAACGTTGAGGTATCGGTGCGCACCTGGCGAGGTGACGGGCTCGATTCCTTCCTCGCGGAATTGGCTGAGGACTTCCGGGGATGGGAGGGCGCGCGCACGTGGGGTTCCCTTGAGCATGACCTGACCCTCTCGGCGGAGCACAGTCCGGGTGGCTACGTCCGCCTGACATGGGGGCTCCACGACCGACCACCATCCGACGAATGGCATTTCGCCGCCACCACCGTCCACGCCGCGGGTGAGGACATGCGCCGCCTCGCCGCCGACATCCGAGCCTTCCTCGCGAGTTGCCCCTGACGCCTGAGGCCCCGACCTGGCTCATTCACGCTCTGTGCATCGACGCTGCCCCGCAGTACCGTCCCCGCTCATGAGGGGGATCTGGACGTACTGGGGCTACATAGCAGCGGCGGCTCTGGTCGTTGCCTGGGGCAGTGGAGCTGCCACCGCTGTGATCGTGGTGCTCTCGCTGGCGGTCGTTGCGTACGCGACATTTCAGCTTCCCGTGTGGTGCGGAGCAGTGAACCGCAACGGCACTTACTGCCGACGCAACGCCTCGGGAATCTTGATGGGCTGCAATCTCCGCCAGCATCGGTGGCAGAAGATGAAGATGGTTGTTCTGCGGAGCAAGGCAGGAGACGTCTCAAGGGCGGTCTTCCCGTCCGCCAAGGAGAAGTTCGGGGCGTTCATCGCGGTCGGCGGTCTCGCATCCGCCGTCGCAGCCGTGATCGTGCCAGTGGTGACCGGCTGAGGCCGGTTGTTGCCCCTGCCCTACGTTCTGCGGCCATGTGCCTGCCCTGGTGAGCCGCCAGTCGTCGGTCACTGAGAGAGCGTGGCAAGCGAGCTGCGGGTGACCTCCGCCCTGAGTGTTGAGCCATATCCGAGGGCACAGCGAGGGCACATGGCCCTAGAAGATCGCGGAAAACTGCGGCAACTACCAAAAGTAGTTTTCGCAGGTCAGGACAGCTGTGATGGAGTCCGTGCAGGTCAGACGATCAAGCGGGAAGTTCGTCAACTACCGGTAGTTCACGGTCGTACGACTACCGAGGGGCGGGGGCCCGGCCGGGGGCCCCCCCCCAGTACACGCCCCCCATATGCGGCTCCCGGCCCGGTCTCCCCCCGCCG